>JAOAES010000306.1 GCA_026416655.1 Fimbriimonadales bacterium | reverse complement strand
GCGATGGCGCAACTTATCAGCGAGCCGTTCACGCCCGCGAAGGTCGCAGAGTTTTTGGCTCGCCGCGTGTTCGGCATCCACTCAGACGAAAGAACTCCCTTTGACGGCTACTTCGCCGAAGGCGCGCTTGCAGGCAAGAGTGTGGCGATTCGCTATCTCCCTGAACGCGGGCGCCTCTATTCATTCAAAGCGAGTTTAACCGAGCCTCAGCCTGACTACTACTTGCTGATGGTTGGCGCAGATGGGCGTCGCAAACACGCGCTGCAAGTGCCCGTAGCGTTTACGATCGACGCGGTTTACCTTGTTGACGCCCGTCGCGACGCTCCTCTTTGGGAGACAAAGGACAAGGCATTTCCAGAGTGGCTGAAGTCCCGTCAGGTCTATCCCGAGGCGCACTGCCCGTTGATTACCCTGTCCGATGAGCAGCGCGACCTGCTGGAGCGATTCAGCCTCGCCGAGTTGGAGAGCGAGTTGCGCTGGCAGCAGGCGTTCGAGCGTTCGCAAGAGCAGCTAACGGCGATGGCGGAAGCGGCGCACCAAGCCTACCTGCGCGGCGAGACGACACCTCTGACGCTGGAGTGATGCATTCGCGCACTGCAGTGTAGTGGTAGTCCTAAATCTTCAATGCCTCCTGCACCTTCACCACTTCCTGCACGATTGCCTGTTTCAGCCCCTCGTACTGCGCGTCGGGGATGCCCAGCGACTGGCGTACCGTGAGTGGCAACTCGTACAGCACGGGCGCGCCCAGCGCGAACCCCACCTGATGCGCCAGCACATTCGCCGCGTTAATAATGCACGCCAGCGGGCACTCTTCGAAGCTCACATCCTCGTGGTGGCGGCGCAGCGGCTCGCGCATGCTCTCCGGCAGGTTCCACTGCTCGCCCAGCAGTTCGCCCACCTCCACATGCGTGTAGCCCAGCACTTCGCGCTCTGTTTCGACGAGCGGGGCGACTCGCTCCAGCGAGAGCGAGAGGGCTTGATCGAACTCGTTGGGCAGGAACCGATCCATCACCAGCCTGCCCGCGTCGTGGAGCAAGCCCGCAAGAAACGCCTCTTCGGGGTCGCGCCAGCCCTTGAGTTTCGCAATCACCCGCGCGGCGGTCGCCGTCGCCAGGCTGTGTTGCCAGAACGCAAGGCGGTCGAACCGTTTAGACGCGCCGCGCACTGCCGTCATCTGTTGATACGCCTGCCCCACCACCACCGAGCGCACCGCCGACAGCCCCATCACCGAAATCGCCTGCGAGACGGTCTTAATCTTGCCCGGCGCGCCGTAGTACGCACTGTTGGCGGTCTTGAGTAACTTCGAAGCCAGCCCCGCGTCGCGCTCAATCAGTGCGCCAATCTGACGCGGCGAAGCGTTCGGATTGTCCACCAGCCGCAGCACCTGACTGGTCACCTGAGGGAGCATTCCCAGTCCGGGCGTCCGCGCCACACGTATCGCCAGTGCGCTCAGTTCCATCGTCTACGCCTCCCTGAGGGATTTTCCACAATCCGTCCGCCAATCTGACCGCAGGAATACGAGGTCGTCACTCTCTCGCTGGAGAGCAATTCCTCCCTCGAGCAACTTCAGGTACAATCCTGTCCGTTCAAGGGAGGTTAACTATGCCGATTCGGATTGGAATCAACGGTTTCGGGCGGATTGGGCGCATGACGCTCCGCGCCATACGGAAGCATTATCCCAACGACTTTGATGTGGTGGCGATTAACGACCTCACCGATGCGCACAGCAACGCGCACCTTTTCAAGTATGACACCACTTACGGAATCTATCCCGGCGAAGTGAAAGCGGAAGAGGACGCGATTTTAATTGACGGCGACCGTATCCGCGTCTTCGCTGAGAAAGACCCCGCGAACATCCCATGGGGCGATGTAGGCGCAGATATCGTCATCGAATCGACGGGCGTGTTCACCGACGGTCAGAAAGCGGCAGCGCACCTGAAGGGCGGCGCAAAGAAGGTGATTATCACTGCCCCCGCCACCAACGAAGATGTCACGATAGTGATGGGCGTGAACCACGAAACCTACAATCCCAGCCAGCACCATGTGATTTCGAACGCCTCGTGTACGACTAACTGCCTTGCGCCCGTGAGCAAGGTACTGCACGAGCATTTCGGGATCGAGCATGGCATCATGACCACCGTCCACGCTTACACGAACGACCAGCGCATCCAAGACCAGGTGCATAAAGACCTGCGTCGCGCCCGTGCGGCGGCGGCGAACATCATCCCTACTTCCACCGGCGCAGCAAAGGCGATTCACCTCGTGTTGCCTGAGCTGAAAGGGCGTATGCACGGGATTGCGCTGCGCGTGCCCACGCTCACGGTGTCGATTGTGGACTTGACCGTCACGCTGGCGCGTGAGGCGACGGCGGAAGCCATCAACGCCGCGTTCCAGCAGGCGGCGGAAGGCGCACTAAAAGGCATTCTGGGCGCGACGGACGAGCCGTTGGTGTCGATGGACTTCCGCGGCGACGAGCGCAGCGCGATTGTCGACCTGCCCTCGAC
>JAOAES010000218.1 GCA_026416655.1 Fimbriimonadales bacterium | reverse complement strand
GCAGGCGTGCAGAGCCTGACCTGGAACGGACGCGACTCCCAAGAGCGCGCCCTGCCGCCCGGCAGCTACTTGGCGTTCATTGAGGCGGTCGACAGCGACGGTCGTGTCGCACGCGCCACAACCCCCATAGTGATTATACGGTGAAAGACGATGCGGATACTACTCTACAGCCTGCTGACGCTCTTGATTGTTTTCGGTCTCTCCGCCTGTGGTGGGGGCGGCGGTTTCGGTCCCTCAACGCTGCTGCAGGGGCGCGTGGTGTTGGTCAGCACGGGGCAGCCTCCCAACCCCGCCGCGACGGTCATCGTCGGCTCGCAGCGAGTGCAGACCAGCACCCAGGAGGGCGCGTTCCAGCTGCGCGTCCCCCCGACCTCAACGCAGCTAATCGTACGCACGCCCGGTCTGCCCGATTTCACCTTCAACCTGCCCCCGCTGCAGGCAGGGCAAACGGTGGATTTAGGCGACCTCTATGTCGGCTCGCAGACCATCTCGGTACAGGGGCGCATTATCGACGCGCTCACGCAGCAACCTGTCGGCGATGCGACGGTTATTCTGCTGGGGCAGCGCGCCCTGAGCAACGCCGCAACCGGGCGATTCACGCTCAACGGCGTCGCTTACGACCCGCAGGGCGTGCTGGACCCCGAAGGCGAGGTTCAGAAAGACGGCTACATCCCGCGCCGATTCTTGGCGGATGCGCCCGTAATTGACGGCGTGATGGATGTGGGCGACCTGCTGATTCTCAAGCAGACCGACGACAACCCGCCGGGGCAACCGGGCAATGTGCGCGGCGTGGCACAAGTGCCGGGCAGCGACGCCGTCGGCGTGCGCATCGATATCTACAGCCCGCCCAACGCCGCCTTTCCAAACGAGTCGGTAATCCTCTCACAGGCGAACGGCGCGTTTCAGCTCTGGCTGCTGCCCGCTCAGTATCGGTTGGTGTTCACTAAAGGCACGCGCACAGCAGAGCGCACCGTGACTGTGACGAGCCTTACTCAGGAAATCGATCTGGGCACGGTGCAGCTGCAGTGAAAGAAATTCCTGTTGCCGCGCACTACGCCTGTGAGAGTCATTCTGACCACCTGCTGAATCATACCGAGTCGGCAGTGCTGTATGCTCGAACGACGGAGCCTGCCCCCAGCACCGCGTTGCGCAGGCGCAAATGCGGCTCAATCACGCACTCGTCGTCGAGGATGCAGTCCACCAGATGGCAGCCGTCGCCGATTTGCACGCGCTCGCCCAAGATACAGCCGTGCAGTACGCTGCCCCCGCCGACCGAGCAGCCCGCGCCAATTACTGTGTAGCCGCTCAGTTGCACACGCGCCTCGATGCAGGCGTGGTTCCCAATCTGGCAGCCCGCCTCAATCTCGGCGTCGGGTTCAATCTGCGTCTCCGCGCCGAGCCAGTAGCCCTGCGGCGTGTGGTAGCCCGCGGGGGGCAGGGCGGTTTTCACCTCTCCGCTCAGCAGCGCGCGCGTCGCCCGAATATACTGCGCAGGACGCCCAATATCCAGCCAAAAGCCCACGCCCTCCACGCCGTACACGGGCGCGCCCTCCGCCAGTATTTGCGGGTAGAACTCGCGCTCAATCGAGCAGGGGCGCAGGGGGATACGCGCGAGGGTCTCTGGCTCAATGATATAAATCCCTGCGTTGATGAAGTCGCTGCCCTCCATCGGCTCGCCCCGGTCGGCGGCGCGTTTCTGCTCTTCGGTGGGTTCAATAAACGCCCCCACGCGCCCGCTCTCGTCTACCTGAATCACGCCGTAGGGGTGGGGACGGCGCACACGGTAGAGCGTGAGGGTCACCTGCGCGCGGTTCTCGATATGCTGGCGCACAATCGCGCCGATGTCAAAATCCGTCAAAATGTCGCCGTTGAACACGATTGCGCGGTCGGGCGGCAAGCCTTCCACGGCGTTGCGGATTGCGCCCGCTGTGCCCAGCGGTTCGGTCTCCACCGCATAGCGCATCCGCACGCCGAACCGACTGCCGTCGCCGAAGTGCGCCTCAATCCGCTCCGCCAAGTAGTTGGTAGCGAACACAATCTCGTCCGCGCCCGCCGCTTTGAGCTGCGCCACTTGATACTCCAGAAACGCGCGGTTCGCCACAGGCATCAGCGGTTTCGGGCGGCGCAGCGTCAAGGGGCGCAACCGCGTGCCCAATCCGCCTGCAATAATCACGCCTCGCAAATGGGTGTACCTCCTTTGTCGGGGGTAAGTTTACCTTCTGTTATATCCCTGTAGCAAGCGACTCTGTATAACGGTGCGCCTCCCGTATGCGTCCTGATTGGGTACGATGGCGTCCTCGCCATCGCAGGTGATAGCGAGACGCCATCGTACTTGACCTAATCGGCACGATTTGAGGTAATGGCTAACAGAACACATCTCAGTGATCTGTCTTTTCGCCCACTTGCGTCAAAACACTCTGATACAGCGACTTAGCTACTCGGAAGCCGCGTCTATCCAGCGAGTCCATCACCGCTCCCACAGACTCCAGCGAACCACGCGCCTTTGCCAACTTCAGTATGCCCAACGTGCCCAAAACCTGCAATCCTTCCGCACGAGCGCGTCGCCTGCCCACTCGCTCATCCATCAGCAATAGCGGATTGAACGACTGCATCTCGATGCCAACGGAGATGACCTCTATCTCTCCTCGACGCATTCCACTATGTGGGGGTGGGATGAGAGTAGAAGGTGTCATAACGATAATCCAGCCCTCTCTAACGGCGCGACGCAATTCGGGTTCACCTGCTTTGCCCTGTGCTTGCGCACCGCACACCTCGTTGTAGACCGCTTCAGGCACGACAAGCGCGCCAAAGAGGCTCTTGAGCAGTTCAAACTGACCTACCGAGGCGAGTGCAATCAGCACGCTGGCATCTACGACAACGGGCGATTGGGGCGGCGGATTCATCGTTCGAGTTGTTCTCGTAGCGTCCGTTCCTCAGCCTGCCAGTCTTCGGCGTCGTAGGCGTAGTAGGGGATACCGTGCGCTGCCATCAGTTGCACGAAGTCGGTCGGATGCATCCCCAATAGTTGCGCCGCCTTACCTGCGCCGAGCTTGCCCTGAAGCACCAACGCCAATACCAGCGTCTGGTTCAGACGCGCCTCGCGGGCTTCGGAGTCTAACAAGTCCACTATCTCATCAGGCAGCTGCAGAGTGATGGATTTCATAACTGAGCCAATTCTACCTCACGGCATAGGACGGCTTAGCTCGGTCTCGGAAAGCTCACTGTCGCCGTCGTTTGACCGTCCGCGCTGACCATCGTGAACTTGCCTCGCAGCGTGCCCCGTGTGAGGTTGTCGATAATCTTCAGCCCTAAGGTGTTGCTGCGACTCGCGTCGAACTCAGGGGGCAGCGGGATGCCGTCGTTGGACACGATTAGCGTCACCTGCCCGTCGCGGTCGCATACCTGCACATGGATATGCCCCACCTCCTGCTCCTTGAAGCCGTGTTCGATGGCGTTCTGAATCAGCTCGTTCAGAATCAGCGCGACCGCCGTCGCCTGTTGCAGGGGCAGCAGCACATCGTCGCCCTCCACGCGCGAATGGATCTGCTTGCCCGGCGGCGTGAGGGCTTGTTTGGTGTTGTGCAGAATGCCCGACGCAATCTTGCGCAGGCTCACCATGTCCAAATCCTCGCGCGAGAGCAGTTCATGCACCTGCGCAATCGCCAAGATGCGGCTCAGGCTGTCGTGAATCACCTCTTCAATCGTCTTGTAGCGCGAGTAGTGCATTTGCAGGCGCATCAGGCTGGCGATTTGCTGCAGGTTGTTTTTCACGCGATGGTGCATCTCTTGCA
>JAOAES010000148.1 GCA_026416655.1 Fimbriimonadales bacterium | reverse complement strand
CCCACGATTTTGATTGCCCGCACCGACGCGCTGAACGCCACGCTGCTCACCAGCGACATCGATCCGTATGACCAGCCGTTCCTGACGGGCGAGCGCACCTACGAGGGCTTCTACGCCGTGCGCAACGGCATCGAAGCCGCTATCGCACGCGGACTGGCGTACGCTCCCTATGCCGACATGCTGTGGTTTGAGACCTCCACGCCCGACCTGAACGAGGCGCGCCAGTTCGCCGAGGCGATTCACAAGCAGTATCCGGGCAAACTGCTGGCGTACAACTGCTCGCCCTCGTTCAACTGGAAGAAGCTGCTCGACGCCGACACGATTGCCAAGTTCCAGCGCGAGCTGGGCGCGATGGGCTATAAGTTCCAGTTCATCACGCTGGCGGGCTTCCACGCGCTGAACTATATCACCTTCCAGCTGGCGAAAGGCTACGCGCAAACGGGCATGACCGCTTACGCCGACTTGCAGGAGGCGGAGTTCAAAGCCCGCGAGGAGGGCTTCCGCGCCACCGAGCATCAGGCGTTCGTCGGCACGGCGTACTTCGACCTGGTGCAGGAGGCGATTACAGGCGGGCAGGCGTCCACGCTCGCTATGCACGGCTCAACGGAGGAGGAGCAGTTTTAAGTCAACCGTCCTCTTAGCCACTCGGCGCGCTCTTTCGCGGCGTATTCTGGCTCTGGGGGCGGGTAGACCGCGGCTTCGAACAGCAACCTATCGGCGTGGTCGCGCTGCGCGTCGTTGTAGTCCAGCATGCCGCGCATGCGGTACACGGCTAAGGCGCGCAGTGTCGTGCCCAGCGAGAGGCTTTCGGTATGGCGCAGGGTGGCTTGCAATTCAGTCCACTCCTCCTCCAGTGCGTCGCGGTCGATGCGCGCGCGGGCGTCGCGTTCTGCATCGATGAGGGTGCGCAGTGTGCCTCTTAAACGCGCCAGCAACTCATCGAGGGGGTCGCGCCTTCCTAACAACGAAATCTGGACATAGCCCTCGAAGGCGAGGCTCCCCTCGCCATACAGCCCACGGGCGTGGCAGCCCAGTGCCTGCAACGCCTCCAGCCAGCGCGTAATCTGTCGGGCGCGCTGCAAGCCCATCAGGTGCATCAGCAGCCCAAGCCGGATGCCCGAACCCAAGTTGATGGGCGAGGCGGTCAGATAGCCCAGCTTTGGCGAGCGCGCCCACAGCAACGGCATGGTGTTCAGCGTGCGCTCCCAATGAACAAGGCTCTCGGAAAGGGTTTGTGGCTGCCAGCCAGCACATGTGATTTGCAGGCGCAGATGGTCTTCCTCGTTAATCACAGCGACCACACTTCCCGAATCGTCCATCAGTGCCCAACGGTGGGGCAGCTCGGGGAGCAGGGCAGGGCTAATCACCCGCGCGCCGACCAAACGCGCCCGCTCTTGCAGGCTGAGACGACTCAGTTCAAGGACGTGATTCAGCCCTGCTTCTTGCAACTCGCGGCGCAGCGTGTAGGCAATCGCCTGCAGCTGCGCTTCACTCGCTTGGTGGGGAAACGGATACTGAAGTAGGTTCCGCGCCAGACGCACGCGACCCGAAATCACCACATCACGGTCGGGAGCAGGCAGAGTGAGCCAGACCATGGACAGTGTAGATGCATTCATTCCTAAATCGAACCTAATCGCCAGTTTTCCACAATCAGCGGATAGCCCAGATCGGCGATCCTACGAAAATGTTTTTCGTTAGCAGAAACAAGCGTTCTGCCTTGGTCTACCGCAACCGCAGCAATAATCGTGTCGGCGAACCCTATAGTCAATCCACTGCTTTCCAGGCGCGCCAGCATCTCTCCTGCCAGCATTGCAGCAGAATCGGTCAAGGTCAGGATTTCACACTGCGCCAAAATCTTGTTCAAGGTAGTGAGGCTGCCTTCGCGCTTGTAAAATCCATGCGCCAGCTCTGTAAGCGTAATCTGTGTGATGGAGTATCGCGGATAGTGCAGAGTGTACTGCTGCGCTTGGTAGCGCACCTGCTCGTTTCGTCCCCTCAGAATATCAAGCATGATATCCGTGTCAATCACTACAGGTTTCATCAGTGGCTCTCCAAGCCGCTGGTTCCCGCAGTCGCCGCACCTCCGCTTCCATCTCATCGAGCATGCTAGCCTTATCTGCTAAAAGTCCCCACAGCGGCGGCGCATCGAGCGGGCGCACCTCTACTTCAACACGGCTACCTTCAGGCATGTCAATCGGCTGTTCCAGCTCGATTATGCACCCTCTAACGATTCCGATAGCAGTCATAACGAACGGATTGTACCCCAGTACCGCATGGTATAATACCCCCCGCATGGGCTGGTGGAAGAAGACCGCCTTCTGGAT
>JAOAES010000064.1 GCA_026416655.1 Fimbriimonadales bacterium | reverse complement strand
ACAGCCAGACCTGACCGTGCTGATTGACCTGCCTGTGGAAACGGCTCTTGCACGCGCAAACGACCCCAATCGCTTCGAAGCGGAGGCAATCGAGTTCCACCAGCGCATTCGCGAGGGCTATCTGCAAGAAGCCGCACACGCTCCCGAACGCTACTGCGTGCTGGACGGGCTGAAATCGCCAGAAACCCTGCTGAAACAGCTGCAGACGCTCGTCATGCAGCGATTCCCGCTCCGATAACCGCGCACTGTTTCAGACCCTCGGCGAGAGTTCACCATGCGAACCGCAAAATAACAGTTTCTAACATCGTCGGCGTCCCCGCCCACGACTCACCCACGATACAGAATACGATACAGCGAAAACCGTTTTGACACGACCCCGCAGGGAAACCTTCTTCTCAGTCGAATCTTGGCGTAGCCGATGAAACTGATAATCGCTGTGATTCACAATCGGGATAAGGGGCGCGTGGTGGATGCCCTGCTGGAGAGCCAGTTCAAGTTCACGCAGGTCGCCTCCACAGGCGGTTTCCTACGCGAGGGCAACACCACGTTGCTGATCGGTGTTGAGGACTCGCAGCTGGAGGAGCTGCTGCGTCTGCTGGAGAGCAACTGTCGCACGCGCGAGCAGTATGTGAACCCGATGCCGCCCGATGCCGCACCGATAGGAACCTTCCTGCCCACGCCGATTGCCGTTGAGGTCGGCGGCGCAGTCGTGTTCGTGCTGAATGTGGAGCGGTTCGAACGCTTTTGAGGTAAATTGTCTCTTGTGCTACTTATACGATTACCACTACCTGCCAGCCTGCGACTGATTGGGGCTACCTGCTGCATAAACACCCTGCGCGCGTGCAGCGATTCGCGCGGAACGGGGGCGACTGCGCCACCCCGACCACCCGTTCGAGCCGGCTGATTCGCACAACGCCTCCTTGGGGTACAATACCCCCGGTGAGCGAGTCAATCTGGACAATCCCGCTGTTCCCTTTGGAGACGGTGCTGTTCCCCTACACAGCGCTGCCGCTGCACATTTTCGAGCCGCGCTATCGCGAGTTAGTGATGTACTGCCTGGAGCATGACTCGCCGTTTGGCATCGTTCTCATCCGGGAGGGCAGCGAAGTTGGCGACTCGAATGTGGAGCCGTACGAGGTGGGTACCCTCGCACGGATAGGGCGACTCCGTCGTCAGCCGGACGGCAGATTCCACCTTTTGGCGCTAGGGGAGGAGCGATTTCAGATTGTGCGCCTGATTCGGGGCGAAGCGCCCTACCTCAAGGCGCAGGTTCGCCTGTGGCGGGATTTCGAGCCGTTCTCGTGGGAAGAAGAGCAACGCTACGCCGACGAGGTCGCCGAGTTGTTTCGCGAGTTCCTGCGGCTGGCGCTGGACGCCAGCGGACTGCGCGTGGAAGAGATCGAACTGCCCCGAAGTCCGACCGCCCTCTCGTTCGCCATCGCTGGCACGCTCCAGCTGGAAATGCCCACCCGCCAGTACCTGCTGGAACTGCAGGACACGATGGAACGGCTCCGCCTGTTGCGCCAGATTTTGGAACATTTAACCGCCGCTTTCGCGTCAGAGATCCAGCCATTTGACCCGGAACACTGGCGCGAGTATGTGAATCGTAATTAGCTTTTTTTGAGAGGCAGGCTATGATTGAAGGTGCAGTCAAAATCGTTGGAGGTCGCGAGAAAAAGCTGCAGCACGGCTACCCGTGGGTGCAGCGCGGTGAAATTTCGGAGGTATTGGGCGCGCCGACGCCGGGCGCACTGGTGCGCGTAGTGAACTTCCGCGGCGAACCGCTCGGCATCGGGATTTACAACCCCCAAAGCCGATTCCCCGTGCGCATCTTGACCACGCAGGACGAACCCATCGACCAGGACTTTTTCGCCGCACGCCTGGAGAAAGCGTTGCAACATCGCCAGCGCGTCGTGCAGGATACTAACGCGATGCGCATCCTGTTTAGCGAATCGGACGGCGTGCCGGGGCTGATTGTCGACCAGTATGCCGACTATCTCGTGGTGCAGGTGCGCGCGCTGGGGATGGAGCGGCTAAAGGAACTCTGGCTCCCTGCTTTGATCGAGCGGCTCGAACCGAAGGGGATTATCGAGCGTAGCGAAATGATGGGGCGCACCGAGGAGGGACTGGAGCCGTTCGCCGGGGTGCTGTACGGCGAGGTTCCGGAACTCATCGAGATTGAGGAAAGCGGGCTGGAGTTCCTTGTGCCGACCGACACAGGGCGCAAGACGGGCTTCTATTTAGATCAGCGTGAGAATCGGCGTCGCCTGGCGCAGCATGTGCGTCCGGGCGAGCGCGTGCTGGATCTATTCTGCTACACAGGCGCGTTCGCGCTCTACGCAGCGCGGGCGGGCGCGCATGCCATCGGCATCGATATCTTGCCGGACGCCATCGACCTCGCTGAAGTCCACGCTCGCCGTAATCGCTTAGAGGCACACTGGATTGTGGAGAACGCCTTCGACTGGCTGCCTAAAGCCGCCGAACAGGGGGCGCAATTCGACTGGATTGTCCTCGACCCCCCTGCCATCGCCAAGCGCCAAGACCAGAAAGACTCGCTCCGCTGGGCGGTATGGAAACTGGTCTACCATGCACTGCCCCTGCTCAACGAGGGGGGACGACTCGCGGTCTGCAGCTGCGCCTATCAACTCGGTGTGAACGAGATGCTCGACACGGTGCGCCTCGCCGCGACCGACCGTAGCCAGCCCCTCTTCTTGGAAGAGATTACTTTCCAGGCGCCCGATCATCCGTATCTCTTGCAGTTCCCAGAGAGTCTGTATCTGAAATGCCTGTGGGTAAGGGTTTGAAAGGCTGCTCAGGCGTATAGTCATCAGCGGGACGCCGACGCTACGTGAGGCGTGCGTAGCGTCAGCGTCTCGCTGACGAACTGCGCCACTTGAAATCCCGATCGGTTTACTCTGCGACTCCCTGCTCCTCTTGAGCAAGAGTCCCCTCTCATTCCGCGCTCAGCCGATTGTACTCCTCGCGCAGGGTGCGGGCGTCTTGGAGGCGTCCCTGCGCCTCATAAAGCGCGGCGAGGTCGCTTAACACCTGCAGATGCGCATTCAGTATCTGCCGCTCGCGTTCGGGGTTATACATCCCCAGTGCGCGCCCTGCGAGGTTGAACGGATAGGTGACCTCGCGATAGTTGCGGAACACCAGCAGCGCCTGCTCGTAGTGTCCTTGCGCCTTGACCGTGTCGCCGAGCGCGCGATAGTGGCGGGCGAGAGCGAGGTGCGCAAAACCGAAGGCGGTCTCCACGATTTCGGGCACGGCGCGAATCCGCCCGTAGGGGCTGTTCTGAATCTCGACGACGCGCTCATAGTACCGCTTCGCCTCGTCCGTCAGGCGGGGATTGTCGGGGTCAGGCTGTGCGAGGCGGGCGAGCTTGAGCAGGGCGGGAAGGCTGTGCGGGTCGCGTTCCAGCGCCGCTTCGTATTGTGCCCGCGCCGTCTCCATGTCGCCCTCACGCTCATAATATAGCCCCAGCCGATAGAGGTTGCGCGGCGAGGGCTTGAGCTTTACCGAGCGCGTCATCAGTTCGAACGCCGTGTCGCGCCTGCCCAGCGCGTAGTACAGCTCGCCTGCGTCCATCAGATAGTCGGGGTTGCTCGCGTCGAATCGGCGCGCGAGGCTGTAGAACTCTGCCGCTTGGGGGACATGGGAGACCAGCGTCTCGTATCGTCCTTGATTGGCGTACCATTCGCCCAGCCCGAACGCTGCGAGCGCGGTCGCCAGGGTTAGCCCGACGACCAGCGCCGTGCCACGCCGTTCGAGGGGGCGTATCGGCAAGGTGAACACGCCGTCTACCGCCAGCGCCAGCCCCAGCCCCAGCAGCGCACACAACGTCAGCAGGTTCGCGAACGCCTGCAGGTCGGAATCAACGGCGTTGTGCAGCGCGGCGCCGACGACGCCCGCCAGTACGCCCAGTCGCGCTGCGCGCCAGTCCATCACACGCGGCACGGCACGACTGGGATCGGGAGGCAGCTCGTGTTGCGCCGCACGGCTCAGCCAGCCGAACGCCATCACGATAACCAACAGGAGCGCGGGGATTCCCGACTCGGCGGCGATTTCCAAGTAGGTGTTGTGCGCGGAGCGTGTGTAGCCCACTGCAGCGTAGCGGGGATACCGCCATTCGAACGCGCCGGTGCCGACGCCGAAAATCGGGTTCGCGAGCGCGGCGCGCGCCGTCCCCTTCCATGTCTCCACGCGGAACGCACCTGAATGCACATCCTGCGCGGCGGCTTGGGGGGTCAACCGTTGAGTGGCGGGTGTGCTGAGCCAAAACACGCCCAGCAGCAGCGCACCTACCACCCCAAGGCGCAGAATAAAATCGCGCGAAAGCAGTCGCCACGCCCCCGCAAGCGCGAGAAACACGCCCGCTGCGCCCAGAAACGCCAGCATCCCCAGCCGCGACGCCGTCAGTATCAGCGCGCTCAGTTGTAGCCAGAGCGCGACCGTGAGCAGCGCAGTGTAGCCCCGACGGCGCGGCTCAGGCAACTCACGCCCCAGCATCAGCAGTAGCCCCATCGTAAGCGGGGCACTCATCGCCAAGAAGCCCGCCAGCAGGTTCGGATTGAAGAAGCTCGCGAACACACGCCAGTTCGGAACGCCGCCCAGCGCATTCAGTAGGTACTCGGAGCAGCCGCGCAGCCCCACCAGAGACGCGCTGATGACCATCGGCGCGAGGATAAACCACGCCGACACGCCCCGACGCACCACCGCGACTATCGTGAGGACGCCCACCAGCCCAATCAGCCACTGTACAGTGCGCAACACCCCCGCCCAGCCCGACAGAGTGAGCGCCGTGGACAGCCCCATCCACACAATCAGCAGCGCGAACGGCGCCAGGAAGCGCCCGACAGGCAGACGCCACATCGCGGCGTTCCACGCAGCGAGGCAAAAGCCTGCCAGCACTAATAAGCTTACGAAGAACATGCCCATCAAGGGCATATCCGCGCCCCAGACCAACGCGCCGAGCGTATTTTCTGGCGCGACTGGACGCGCTCCTACATAGACGCTGCCCGACAGCCACGGCGCGAGCGCAACGCCGACGCCCGTCAGCCCCGCCGCCCACGACGCCCACTGCGGCGCACGCGCCTTAACCTTCGTCCTGCCGTTCCCAGAGAGCTTGACGCCGTTCCTCTGCATATCGAAACACCGCTTCAATCAGGGGCGACCAGTCATAGTAGAACGCAGGGAGCTCGTCCAGCGACGCCCAGCGCACGCCCTGCGACTCGGAATCGGCGTGTAGCGGCTCGATTCGGGCGGCGCGCGCCAGAAACACAGGCGCGCTACAGGGCGAAGGCTCGCGCTCCGAGCAGGGCACGAGCAGATAGCTGCCAACCTGCGTCAGTTCGTTCAGCACCGCCCCCGATTCCTCATACGCTTCGCGTCGGGCGGCGGCTCGGGGCGTCTCACCCGCCTCAATCCGCCCGCTGGGAGCGCAGTAGCCCCGCTCCCGAATATGCGCCAGCAAATAGCGCCCCGCGCCGTCACTGATTAAAACCACCACATAGCGCGGCGTAGGAAGCTCGATCATCCGCTCGGCAGGCACAAATCGCATGCGCCTACCTGCCCAGACCGCCGTAAGCGCGTCCCAATCGGTCAAGGCACTTCCCTCCGCCCGCCGACTATTTTGCCCTGCACATAGCTCAGCGGGATTGCGCCCAACTGGCGGCTGTCCTCCGAGCGTTCCAGATTGTCGCCCACCACGAACAGGTGCCCCTCGGGCACGCGCCCACCCATCATATAGACCAGCGGCGACCAGTATCGACGAGGAACCTGCTCCCCCGCCAGCGCAACGACGCGCTTAATCAGCAGTTCGCCCTTCGGACGCACAATCACAACCACATCGCCTTTCTGAATCGGTCCGAACAGCCAGTAGGCAGTGGTCATCAGCAGGCGGTCGCCGTTTTTGTAGGTCGGCTCCATCGAAGGACCGCTCACGACAACAACCCGAAAGTTCAGCGCGAAAAAGAGCGCAAGCAGCCCGAAAATGGTGAGCAGAATCAGCGAGCGCGTTGCGCGTGTATTTCGCCGTTGCTCCATCATGTCAGCAGCGCTCATGGTCTATGCTCCTCCGTAGCCCACAGCGAGTTTCTCTGCGCCTCGCGGTGGGCGCCATGAATCGCGGGGATGGTAGAACCGCCATACCTCTCTGGCGACCTCACGAATGGCGACCTCGCCTTCATTCTCAGGCGTCCAGCGCGTGTCCTCGTTCTCCTTCGTGTACACTGCGAGGATGTATGCTCCCGACGGTGCGAAGATAATCCCCACATCGGAACGCGAGCGGTTCACCGCGCCCGACTTGAGACACGCCACTACCCACGGCGGCGTGGAACTGCCAATCAGGTCGTCGTAATACTGGTGGCTCATGATGCGGAGCATGCGGTCGCACGCGGCGGGCGAGGCGGCGCGATGAGTGCGTATCGCATCCAGCAACTGCACCATCTCGTTGGGGGTACACATTCCCATGCCCCACTTGTCGCGCAGAGCTTTGAGTTCTGCGTCATCGGGCGGATGGAGCGCGAGTAGCCGCGTATTGCGCAAGCCGAGCCGCTCCAAATGGCGGTTCACCTCCACCGTGCCCAGCCGCCGCGCCAGCATTATCGTTGCCGTGTTGTCGCTCACCGTAATCATCAGGTGAAGCAATAACTTCACCTCAACCGACTGGTTCTCCTTGTAAAACTGCAACAATCCAGAGCCTTCGCGGATGTCGTCGGGCGTAATGGGCAGTTTCTCACTGTAGCTGAGGCGTCCCGCGTCGATCTCCTCCATCGCTTTGCTCATCACGGCGACCTTGATGGTGCTGGCGGTGGGGAAAATCTCGTCGCCCCGATAGTCGATGCGGTGGTTGTGGCGAGTGTGATAGAGGCTGTATCCCATCACGCCACGATGACGTTCGCAGATTGCATCCAGTTTCGCTTTCAGCGGTTTTGGGTCACGCGCCATAGCAGAAAGTGTACCTGACGCGCTCAAAGCAGCCGACATCCCCTTGACGCCGCCGACAAACCATGCTATAATATAGTTCAGAATACGATTTCTCAAAGTGGCACGGAAAGCCCTGTCCGTGCCAAGTGCTTGGACAAGACTGTCCAAGCCACGAAACGACGGCGGGGACGCCGTCGTACCAGCGCAGAGGCAACCGATGAAGCGGCGAAGCGTGATTGTTGCAGCAGCGGCGCTCCTGACGCTCTGGGCAGGTTGGGCAAATGAGCCGACCTACCCTGTGCGGTTCCGCCTCGAGCTGCAACAGCCCGCCGAGAAGGTTTACCTCGCAGGCAGTTTCAACGAGTGGCAGCCCCGCGCAACCCCCATGCAGCCCGACGCCGAGAAGCGCGTCTGGACGCTCACGCTGCAACTGCCCCCTGGCGCGCACCAGTATAAGTTCGTCGTCAACGGAACCGACTGGATGACCGACCCCAACGCCCCCGCGATTGACGACGGCAACGGGAACCTGAACTCGGTGGTGTGGGTGGAGCCAGACGGCTACAATCGCCCTGCGCGTATCGGCGACGGACAGATAACCCGCAGCGCAATTCGCCACAATCCTGCCGATTTGCGCGACCGCAACCCTGTGGACGGCAAGCTCTACCTGCGCGTGCGCGCCCGCAAAGACGATGTGGAGCGCGTGCTGCTCTTCTACCGCCAGAACGGGCGCACGCAACGGCTGGAGATGACCCCCTTCGTGAGCGACGCGCTGTATACCTACTTCCGCGCCGCGCTGCCCGAAGCCGACATCGAATACTGGTTCGAAATCCGCGACGGGCGCGTCCGCCTGCGCCTGCCCGACGGCAACGCCCGCTACCGCCATCGCATCGGCGAGAACCGATTCGATGTGCCCGACTGGGCGCAGGATGCGATCTACTATCAAATCATGCCCGACCGCTTCTTCAACGCTGACCCAACGAATGACCCCGACGCCAGCAAACCCATCGATTTCACTGGACGCATCGAGGGCGACGGCTTCTATGGAGGCGACCTGCAGGGCATTTTGAAACAGCTCGATTACCTGCGCGACCTGGGCGTGGACACGCTCTACCTGACGCCCGTGTTCGCCTCCGTGACGCACCACAACTACGACATCGACGACTACGAGCGCGTCGATCCTCAAATCGGAACCGATGATGACCTGCGCACACTCGCCCGCACGCTCCACCAGCACGAGATGCGCCTGATTCTGGACGGCGTGTTCAACCATGTCGGGATTTACTTCTTCGCGTTCCAGGATTTGCTGCGCCGTCAGGAGGCTTCGCTCTTTCGCGACTGGTTCATCGTGGAGAAGTTCCCCGTGGCGGTGGAATGGAACCCGAACTACTGGGCGTGGTGGAACATCCCGTATATGCCGAAGTTGAACCACAACAACCCGCTGGCGCGCCGCTATCTGCTGGGGGTAATCGACCGCTGGACGCGCGAGTTGCGTCTGGACGGCTGGCGTTTGGATGTGCCGAATGAAGTGCCCGACCTGTTCTGGCGCGAGTTCCGCCCAGTGGTGAAGCGAGCGAACCCGCAGGCAATCATCATCGGCGAAATCTGGGACGATGCGGGACGCTGGCTGCAGGGCGATATGTTCGACAGCGTGATGAACTATGTATGGCGCGGGGCGGTGCTGGGCTTCGTGGCGCACGGGAGCCTCAAGCCGTCGCAGTTCGACCAACGCATGGCGCAGCTGCAGGTGATGTACCCGCGCCAGAGCCTGTACGCGATGTATAACATGCTCAGCAGCCACGACACGCCCCGCTTCCGCCGCGAATGT
>JAOAES010000045.1 GCA_026416655.1 Fimbriimonadales bacterium | reverse complement strand
TCCACCGTGCCGGGCGGCGGCTATGAGAGCTGGAGTGGCACTTCGATGGCGTGCCCCCACGTGGCGGGCGCCGCCGCGCTTATCTGGTCGCGTGTGCCCAGCCTCAGCAATCAGCAGCTGCGCCAAGCCCTCGAAAACAACGCCGACCCCTATCAACCCTACTGGTTCGGCGGAATCGGCGAAGGCAAGGGGCGATTGAACCTCCACCGTGCGCTTCAGGCGGCGCTCCAGATGGAGAACACGCCATCGGTCAGCCAGCTAAGCCTCAGCGCAAGCACTGTGCAAGCGGGCGGAACCGTGCGGGGGACAGTGACCCTGAACCGCCCTGCGGGTTCTGGCGGCGTGGTGGTGCAGCTGAGCAGTAGCAACCCCAGCCTCGCGTGGTGCGCCGCTTCCATAACAATCCCGCAAGGGCAGACGACAGGCACTTTCAACATCTCCACGAGCGCATCGGGCGCAGGCAACGCGACGATTACGGCAACGGCAGGCGGCGTCGCACGCTCAGCGACACTGCAGGTCGTTTCTGCCTTCCGTGTGCAGTCCGTCGCCCTTTCGCCCACAACGGTTGCAGGAGGTCAGACCGCTAATTTGACCGTGACCCTCACTGTGCCTGCCCCCAGCGGCGGCGTACAGGTGCAACTCAGCAGCAGCAACCCGACGGTCGCCTCGCTGCCGACAAGTGTAGCAGTGCCCGCAGGTCAGCAAAGCGCGAGCGTCCGTGTGGCTACGACGCCCGTTTCCAGTCGCACCAGCGCGACTTTGACCGCTTCGCTGAACGGCTCGCAGTCCAGCGCGACGCTCACCGTGAACCCGCCTGCCCCCATCTCACTGACGCTCTCGCCTCCTATCGTGCCGAGCGGACGCACTTCCACGGCAACGATAATGCTCAGTAGCGTCGCGCCTTCAGAGGGACTATGGTTGCGCGTGAGCAACGACCAGACCAGCCGCGTGTGGACGCCTGCTACGGTCTATGTGCGTCCCGGTGTGCGCACCGTGCAGTTCACCGTCTACACCTACCCGGGACGTGGCGCAGTGAACGCCACCATCACGGTTTCTACAGACGGCGGCTCCCGCTCGGCGACGCTGGGAGTGCGGTGATGCCGCCCGCGAGTGCAATCAATACGTATCGTGCTGAACCGTATCCTGCGAGGAATATGACTACGGGGACCCCCTTGTGGTATACTTCATACATCCCAGATTGGGGAGGTGTGTTATGGCAAAGGCGCCAGAAGAGTGGCTCCAGAAGATTTACAGTCTGTGTGTCTCTGCGGGCATGTCAGAGCATGACGCGGAAGAGTGCGTCACCGAGACTGTGCTGCGCTACCGACGCCGACGCGGAATGTTTCCTTGGGAAGAAGACGCTCCCAACGAGGCTTCGTTGCGCCTGATGGCGCATGATGTGGCTTGCGAACACAAACGCGCCTCTCTCCGACGCCAACGACTCGAAAGCGAATACTGCGCTCAACAGAAGACGCTTCACGCCTCCCAACAATCGCCAGAAGACGGCGCGATAGCCAATGCCGACGCGGAACGCTTCCGTGCCTTACTCCCGCCGTATCTTCGGGATACGCTGACACTGCTGGAAGCGGGCTATACCCCTGCAGAGATTGCGCGTCTGTTGAAGCTACGTCCCTCGACGGTCTACGCCTACCGCCGCGACCTCAAAGCGTATTTTGTCAAATACTTCGGTTATGACCCCAGAAATTTGTGGGGTCGTGTCGGTAATTATAGTGGAGGTTGCGCCGTGCAACTTCCGAAACTACAGATGGAGGTCAACGACGATGCAACGACGGAAGGTATTGCTTTTGCTAATGAGCGCGTTAGCGATTGCGAATGTGGTAGCGATGCCGCACACCTTAGCTGCCCTTGCCGAGCTCAGCGAGGGGGGGGGATAAAGTGTCGGCAGGATGCGGAGGTACGACCGAAACTGTCGTACTGAGTGAGTTGCAAGTGAAACAGCAACTGGAGCGAAACCGCGTAGCCATAGCTGAGCGCCTTCATCACCATGCGACGATGCCAGCGCGCGCCCGCGCGGAGACTGACGTTGATTGCACTAAATGCCGATTTGCGGGCTCGCATAAGGACGACTCAGGCTGTCGTGGCGGCTTATGTACAAATGGAAAATACCAGTATATCACTCGGGTCAAGTGCTATTATGATTGTAACGGTACCCGATATGTCGCTTGCTACGACGTGCCAGGACGATGTGAATGTCTGACTACGAGTCCGAAGTCTTGTCGCGATCCGGGTGAAATGCTTTGCGCAGCGTCTGATTGTGGACGCTGATTGCCTCTGAAATGTCCCAGTATCCTGCGGAACTTGACCGATTGGGCGCTTGGGTGATTGGCAGCAGCGCGTGCATGGCGCTCCAGAAAGCCAGCAGACTCTTCTTCCGCTCATTGTGGAGTAGCGCGCTGTCCCCTGAGCCATTCACCCAAGCATTTACTGCGTTTTGGAAAACTTATGCTCCTATTATCTTCTGGGGAGATGTTTTAATACAAGGCGTCATAGTTGGAGTAGTGGGTTACATTAGCCAGCGTCGCGGCAGTCCAATACCCTGGCTTCAGCTAAAACGGGCTTTAATTCTTGTCTTTCTGATTGTGCTTATTGAGGTACTTTACTTTCCTTCTTTCGTCCAGTACTATCCTGACGGATTCTCACTAAGGGAATTTTTTCTTGGAGCGTATTCGGAGATTGTGAATGTTTTTAAGTGGGATTTCTTGGTTCAAATGGCGCTCATTCTGGGAGGATTGAAACTGATTCCAGAGGTCGCTTCGAGAGTAGAATACCTTTTCACAGAAATTCGTGAGAGGTGGTTGGAATGAGACGAGTAGGACTGTCTGTCGTGGAGCTTCTGGTCGTAATAGCCATTATCGCGCTGCTGGTGGCGCTCTTGATTCCCGTAGCGTGGAATGTACGTAAGCGCGCAAATCTGTCGCCCTGCATGACCAATATGCGCCAGATTTATGTTGCGTGGGCTGGCTACATGCAAGACTATGACGAGCGTCCCCCGTCGCTCCCCGTGCTGGTCAAAAGCGCGCAGACAGTGTTCACTTGCCCCTCAGACCCATATCCGAGAGGAGCGAACAGCAGAATCATGCGACTCACAGGCGTAAGAGGGAGCTATTTTTATCTTTCCAGCACGGGACAGGTCTTAGATAATGATCCGTTCATAAAAGATCTGTTGGAGGCGGACCCTAACCACGGAATATTAGTTTGCGTTGTGCACGGGAAGCGTGAGCCTGAATTATTGAACAATGCGTGGGTTGACTTTAGAGGACTCACCCTGCGATTGCGGCGTGATGGAAGTATTCAACAGGCACGACAAACATCGTATTGTGACAGTACAGGTGGTCGTGGACGCTGCCTATGGGATTTGATGACCGATAACCGCGACCATCCCGCGCGCTCAAGATGGTGCGCTGCATCTGGTCAACAAGTTTCTTTTCCATGCGAGTAGTGAACGCGGATAGGTAGAGGCACCTACCATGCGGCTCGTACGGACTCGTGGTAGACTCTATATGAATGTCCGTTGGAGGTAAGGCAATGCGCGAATTGGATGAGCGAGCGTATCAGCAGGCAGTGTGCCCCATCAGGGAGTTGCAGCTACTGCATGGAAGTCGCACCTACACTCGTCAGGAATGGCGGCTCCTGACACAAACAGCACGCGATAAGCGCGCGGACATCCGGCTGCGAGCGCGTGCGCTTACGGCTCTCTGGCAGACCCCAGACCCTGTGCAGCAGCGCGAAGCTGTTGCCGTCACTGCGGCGCTGCTCTCTGACCCTGAGCCGCTTGTCCGCGCCTACGCAACGCACGCGCTGGCGGAGCTTGGAGCAAAGCAGCACCTTGCCCATGTGCAGCAACTGGCATCGAACGATCCTGACCCGAATGTACGCATGGTGGCTTCGGCGGCGGCGACACGCTTGGGGTAGGGGCGTTTTGATGGAGCGCTAATGGGGCGGAGTAAGCATCGTGATGTCGTCGGCGGGGACGCCGACGCTCCGAGTCTTTCTGCGTAGCCGTCGGCGGGGACGCCGACGCTCCGAGTCACCCTGCGTAGCGTCGGCGTCTCGCCGACAATTCGTCTCACTTGAATCCCCTGTCGGTATTTGAAATAACGCTCACCCCTACCGCCGCCAAGAACGCCAGCCCCGCGCCTATTGTGAACGCCACGGGCGCGCCGTACAGTTGCCACAGCGTTCCGAACAGCACGCTCGCAGGCAGCGCGGCGACGCCCACTGTGAAATGAAACAGCCCATACGCCTGCCCGCTGCGCTCGGCGGGGGCGAACTCGGCGACCAGCGCGCGCTCTGCGCCCTCCGTCAGCGCGTAGAACACCGCGTACAGCGCAAACAGCCCCACAATCTGCCAGATTGCATTCGCGAAGCCGAAGCCCGCGTACACCAGCGCGTAGCACAGCCACCCCCAGCGCAGCGTGCGCAACTTCCCGTGTCTGTCCGCCAGCCAGCCCCCGTACACCCCGAACGCGCTGCGCAGCAGGTTCAGCCCCATCCAGAGCAGCGGCGCGAGTGCAACCGGCACGCCCACATCCTGCGCCCGCATGAGGAGAAAAGCGTCGCTGGAGTTGCTCAGCGTGAACACCAGCACGCAGCCCAGATACCAGCCGAATCGCCCTTTCAGCAGTCCTCGTGCGCCCGCAAGCGGATGCCTCGCCTCCGAGCGGGGCAGCGCAGGCGCGTCGCGCACGCCCCACCAGAACACCCCCAGCGACAACAGCGCGGGAACCGCCGCAATCAGGAACACCAGTCGATAGTTCTCCGGCGCGAAGAGTAATATCAGCGATGCGAGCGCAGGTCCAATCGCTGCGCCGAGGTTGTCCATCGCCCGGTGAAAGCCGAACGCCAGACCGCGATTTTCGGGAGCGGTCGCAACGGCGATGAGTGCGTCGCGCGGCGCGGTGCGCAGCCCCTTGCCGAACCGGTCTACAAAGCGCAGTCCCAGCACTTGTGCAGGCGCGCTCACGAACGCCAGCAGCGGGCGCGTGAACACCGCCAGCGCATACCCCCAAAATGCCAACAGCCGATGCTTGCCCAGCCGATCTGCCAGCCAGCCTGAAAAGAGTTTCAACAGGCTCGCCGTCGTCTCCGCCACGCCCTCAATCAGCCCAATCAGGACGGGCGGCGCGCCCAAACTACGCAAAAACAGCGGCAGCAGCGGGAACACCATCTCGCTGCTCGTGTCGTTCATCAGGCTCACCGCGCCCAGCGCGATGACGGGGCGGGGAATTTTGGTTGAGCGAGAGGAGATTCTCATCAAGCCTTCTTCCATGCCCTCTGTTCGACAGGGATGTCCCAATTCCCTGCTTGGGTACTCCAGACCAGATTATCCCTGCTGCACACTTTTACCACGCCGCAGGTAGGTATCATTCATCTATGCAACTCAATACTTTCAACACACAAGGCGTTTGGCGGCTTACGGGCGCGTTGCGCGAGCCGCTGCCGCGACGCTATCGCTACATCCGAGAAAGACGACGCTACTACTGGATTAAAGCGTCCTACCCCGTGTTTCCCAAGAACTCCCCCATCGGCGCGGAAATCAACCAGATCATTCAGTCGTATGTCAAACAGATGCGGGAGAATACAACACTGCCCGACAACTACAAGCCCGAACCTCTGGAAGGTTTACCTTACTTTTTGATAATGGTCAACACGGTCTCCATCTGCCGTCGTGGGCTGGTGAGTATGTATTTTGATACCATACTTTACTCTGGAGGCGCCAATGAAATCCACGACATCCTTACCATCAACTTTGCGCTCGTGAACGGCAAAGCAAAACAGCTGAATTTTGACGACCTGGTGCGCTCTGAAGAAGACGGCGAGATTATCATTCGCCGCCACGCGCTACCGCGGATTTTGGATGCGGTAGAGCGCAGACACCGTCGTACAGGTAGCGCGCCCTCCCTGCAACTGGCAGCCCAGAGCGCTACTTACTATGGGCGAAGCGAGTTCAGCTACGACAGCTTCGTGCTGACTCCCACGGCGATTATGTGGGTACTCCCCCCAGGCGATGTGGATGCTTATGCCTTCGGGGTTTACCCCATCAAAGTGCCCTACGCCGAGATACAGCATCGGTTGCGCGTGCGGCTGGATTTGTGACGAATCTTCTGAGATTCAAACGATGCTCCGCTCAGCACAAGAAAGGATACGCCCTCACAGCGGTCGCCAATAGATATCGCGCGTCTCGATAATCGTGAACGGGTCGTGGCACTGGATGGCGATATGCCCGGTTTTGAAGTCGCCGTTGCGCGTGTCCACCACTTTCTGTCCGTTCACGAAAATCTGGATGTGGTCGCCTTTGGCGCGAATGCGCATGGAGAACCATTCGCCGTCGCGTGTGAGCAGGCGGCTCGCCATCACACGATTATACAGAGAGCCGGTGATGTAGTCGCGTCCGGCGTGGTTGAACACCTGCGCCTCGAAGCCCACGGGCCAGTTGTTGCGGTTCTCGGGATTCGGCTGGGCACGGAAGTAGATGCCGTTGTTGGGATTCATGGGCGAGTTCTCGCGGAACGGGCGGATGCGAATCATCGCGCGCAGCTCAAAGTCGCTGAAGGTCTGCTCCGTGAACAGATGCCCCATGCCCGCCTCGCCGACAATCGCGCCGTCCTTCACGCTCCAGCGCGCCATGCCTGTGGCGAACCAGCCCGTCAGGTCTTTGCCATTGAAGAGTGGCTTCCAGCCCTCG
>JAOAES010000327.1 GCA_026416655.1 Fimbriimonadales bacterium | reverse complement strand
TACACCGCCGTTGCGATGGCGATGGGCGGCGCTTTGTCGCTCGCCAGCCACGCCTGATAGAGCTGGAAGCCCCATTTGTCTGTCGTGTTCGCGTCGCGCAGGAACTCCACATATTCACGGGTCATCACCTGGAAGTAGAGCGTGGCGCGCACTTTCACGGTTCCGGGCGGCAGGCTGTACGCCGTGTCGTCCCAGAACTGCCCGTCGCGATAGTTCACCCCAACGGGCGCAATATTGAACTGCTGGAACGCGCTACGGCGGAAGCCCTGCGGCGGGATGCGGTTATCGCTCAGCACCCGATTCGCCCGCATCATATGGAAGGTGGGCGTACTGCCCTCCGCCAGCTTCACACGATAGATTTTCGCCTGCGGGTCTTCTATCAGCGTCGCCGTGTCGTAGTCGTAGCGTCCCGACTCGCCGATGACATTCCCGTTGCGGTCGATGAACTCCACATGCAACCACGCGCGGCGCGATTCGGGGTCGCCGCTGGGGAACTTGTGCCCCGTGCGGTTATACACACGGAACACAATCGGACTGCCGCGCTTGGGTAGTTGCACGATGTCGAGCTTCGCAGAGGTGCGCAGGAAGTCGATCGTGCGATTGCGCCCGGCTATCAGCGCGTCCAGCTCGCGCTCTTCGTAGGTCCAGAACATCGGCAGAATCTGGGGAACCCAGTAGTTGCCGCCGAGGAACGAGTGCTGAGCGAGGTCGGGGCGCACAGGCAAAAACTCATACGAGGCGGCTTTGCCCGGAATGGGAGGCATATGACAGGTCTGGCACTCGATGCCCCGCCGCGCGAAGTCGCTCAGTTTCCACTCGCTGTAGATGCGGTCAATCGGGAAATACTCGTGCGGGGCTTGCGTGCGCGGGTTTTGCGCCAGCAGCGGATTGCTTACATCGTGGCACACGCCGCAGAGACTGCTACCTTTGTGAAATGGCGAATACAGCCACTCATGGTTCGCCAGCGAGTCGTTGCGCGGTCCGCGCTTCGCGGGGTCAGGGCTAATCACATACATCCCGTTGCCGATGCCGGGCACGGGCATATCGGAGAGTTGACGCCCTTCCTCGCTCAGTGGGTTCACCATCCGGTGGCAGTGGTCGCACTGGATGCCCTTGAGGTCGTCATGTTCGAAGTTCGAGCCGTCATAGGGCACGGAGCGTCCCTCCAGCCACGCGCTGGGCGAGTGGCAACGCCAGCAGAACTGCCCTGCGCCGGGCGCGTCCTGCTCGGCAATCGTGAGCGCAGCACGGAACACAGGGTCGCGCGCCGCCTGCGCCATCATCCCCCCCATCCACTGGAAGTGCATCTCATGCTCGCTGGTGAAGTTGGGGTCGGGACCCTCGAAGGTGTCGGGATTATAGGCGTACTGACTATTTCCATGACAGTAAGAACACAGTTCAGTGGATTGAAAATCGTAGCCCTGCGGGTTCGGCTGTGAACCGGGCAGGTGGAAGTTGCCGCCGCCCAGCGCCATCAGCGCGGTCAGCGGGACACAATACAGCCCCACCATGCCTGCTCGTCTCCATTTCGCCATCACTCGTCGCCTCCAGAGGCTATTATAGCATATTTTGTCGCTTCGCGGAGTGCATCCGCGGGTGGAATGGACGGCGCGATTTCGTTGCACGCGAATAGCCGTACCTTTGGCAGGCTCGCGACGGCTTCCCATCCTGCGCCCTTGCGCCCTGCAAGCACAATCACAGGCTTGTCCAATGCAATTGCCTGCTGGATAAGTATCCCAACGCCCTTGCCCATCAGTGTCTGCGCATCCACCTGCCCTTCACCGGTAATCAGGCAGTCCGCAGCGCCAAGGCGTCTGTCCCAATCGACACGCCGCAGGAGCCACGATACCCCGGACATGATAGGCGCGTGTAAGTAGGCGTGCAGCCCGCCCCCCAGTCCACCAGCTGCCCCCGCGCCGGGCGTGGCAAGTAGATCGATTCCTGTATCGCGCAGGGCTATCTCCGCAAGGCGTTGCAGTCCCTGCTTAAGCACCTCGACCTGTTCGGGCGTCGCGCCTTTCTGCGGTCCGTAGACGCCAGCGGCGTCCAGCAGGGTGTTCTGCACATCGGTGCAGAGCGTGAGCGACTTGCCCTTCAGGGGGTCGGTTTGGGGCGGTACGAGATGGTGCAGGCGCGACAGCCCCTTTCCGCCTGGGGGGATGGGTTCGCCTTGCGCGTCCAGCATTTGGAATCCGAGCGCAGCGAGCGCGCCTGCGCCGCCGTCGGTGGTCGCTACGCCGCCCAGCCCCAGCCAGAGTTCACACACAGCGGGATTCTCCGCCGCGGCGCGGAGCATCTCGCCCACGCCGTAAGAGGTCGCCTCCATCGGGGCGCGTTCTTCAGGGCGTAGCAGATGGATGCCTATCGCCTGTGCCGATTCAAGAACGGCAACTCCGTTGGGCAGCAGGAGCCACTCGGCGGGGCGGGGTCGCCCCAGCGCGTCACAAACCTCCGTCTGGAAGCGTTGCGCTTCGGGAAAGTGGTACGCCCAGACCTCCAGCCAGCCGGTACCGCCGTCGGCGATGGGGCAGAGGTTGAGTTCGTCGGCGAGGACGCC
>JAOAES010000259.1 GCA_026416655.1 Fimbriimonadales bacterium | reverse complement strand
GTTTCTGACGATGCTGGGCGTGATTTTCGGCGTGATGGCGGTGGTGGTGATGGTTGCGCTGATTGAGGGGGCGCGCAGCAGCGTGGTCGCCGAGTTCGAGAAGCTCGGCTCGGATGTGATTATCGTGGCGTTTGACCCCTCCGAGCGCATCCGTCGCGAGGAGCGCGGCGGTACGGTGGAGGGGCTGAAGATGGTCGATTTAGAGGCGATTCGCAAACTGCCTGAGCTACGCGCCGTCGCCGCCGAACGGCAACTGGGGGAGAAGGAGCTTATCTATCAGGGCGAGAAGGTGCGGGCGAACCTGATTGGCGTCAACGAGGACTACCTCACGGCGCGCGCGCTGGAGGTCGAACAGGGGCGATTCTTCGAGCCTTACGAGATTGAGCAGGGCGAGAAGCTGCTCGTGCTGGGCTACGACACGGCACAGAAACTGTTCGGCAAAACAGACCCGATTGGTCAGTCCGTGCTGGTGGACGGCACGCAGGCGCAGGTAATCGGCGTGCTGAAAAAGCGCGGGCGGGGCTTCGGCGAGAACTTAGATGAGGGCGTATACATCCCCTTGCAAGCCGCGCTGCGCCGCTGGGCAGGCGACGAGAGCCTGAGCGTGATCCTCGCAATGCCCCACACGCGCGAGCAGACCCCCGCCGCGATGGACGCTATCTGGGAAACGCTCATGCGCCTGCACAACAACCAGCCCGACTTCCGCGTGGACACCTTGGAGAGCATCCTCTCGGCGATTACGCGCGTGATTTCGCTGTTCGGCGTGTTGCTGGGCGGGATTGCGGGACTCGCGCTGCTGGTGGGCGGGATCGGGATTATGAACATTATGCTGGTCTCAGTGACCGAGCGCACGCGCGAGATTGGCTTGCGCAAGGCGGTCGGGGCGCAGAAGTGGCATATCATGGTGCAGTTTCTGATCGAGTCGGCGACACTGGCGACGATTGGCGGGCTGATTGGCATGGCGACCGGCTGGGGCTTGGGCGAACTGATCGAGTTCGCGACGAAGCAGTCGAACGCCTTCGGGGAGAACGGGCTGACCTTCTACTTCCCCCTGTGGGCGGGGATAGGCGCGTTTCTATTCTCGGCGTCGGGGGGCGTGGGGTTCGGCTTGTACCCTGCTTGGCGCGCGGCGAACCTGGACCCGATTGTGGCGCTGCGGTATGAATGACTTATAGGGCTTCACGGCATAGCCCCATGAATCTTTTTGCGCCGTCGCATACTCTAATGTTGTCGAGGAGGTAATCTATGCGAAGGAGCGGGTTTACGCTGATTGAGCTACTGGTCGTTATTGCGATCATCGCCATTTTGGCGGCGATCTTGTTCCCTGTGTTCGCGCGGGCGCGTGAGAAAGCCCGACAGACGCAGTGCGTGTCCAACGCCAAGCAGATCGCAACGGGACTTTACATGTACACGCAGGACTATGACGAGGTAATGGTTCCGTTCGCGTATGGGTTCCCCTACACGCGACTGCGGATGCCCAGCTACGACAACCCGAATGTCTTAGCGAACTGTCCCCTGCATTCCTGTCGCTGGCCGGGCTTGCTCCATCCCTACATCAAGAATCACCAGATCTTCCGATGTCCGAGTTATTCTGGTCCGTATGTGTTCCCGTGTCCGAATGTCACGGCGGGACCGTTCTGTGAGATCTCTTATGGGGCGAACTACGGAACCACTTACGGCGTGCTGCGGATTGCGTGTATCAACAACGCGCTACATAACTCGGTATCCCTGCCGGAAATCCCTTCGCCAGCGAATGTCGCCGTGATTACCGATTCGAACGGCTCACTGCTCTTCTTCAACCCGCAGGAGTGGCCCTTCGACCAGAACTGCGACACGGAGGACAACCTCAACGATACGAATACGGGATTGGGTAGCTGTACGGACAGGACGCGCTGGTACAACGTGGCAGGGGCGCGCCGCCATATCGACGGCATGGGCGTTGTGTTCGCGGATGGGCACGCGAAATGGGTGCCCTACAAGCGGTTCTTGAACGATCCTGTGATGTGGGGCTCGGAAATCCCGCCGCGTGCGCCCATCCCGAACGCGCCTCAGTGTATGTATTAGCCTTCTACGCACTTTGCGTGCAGAACGCGCGCCCGCGCGTTTCAAACGCGCGGCGCGCGTTTTTAATGCACTCCTGCACGTTTTCGATAGCGCGCGCCGCGTCCCTTCAGGCTGAGACCCCCCAACGCATGCCTTGCGTCGCCCCCCATCAGGTACACTTTCCCATGAAATGCGCATTCGGGTTCTGAAGTTCGGCGGGACGAGCGTGGATACGCCGGAACATCGGCACATGGCGGCGCGGAAGGTGATTCAGTGTATCGAGTCGGGCGCGCGCCCCGTGGTGGTGGTCTCGGCGATTGGTCGGCGCGGCGCGCCCTACGCCACCGATACGCTTATCGACCTGCTCACGCAGATTGACCCCACGATTCCCCCCGCGCCGCGCGAGCGCGACCTAATGATGGCGTGCGGGGAGATAATCTCCACCGTGATTATGGCGCAGACGCTGCGCACGCTGGGTTATCCGACCGTCGCGCTCACAGGCAATCAGGCAGGGATTATCACCGACAACGAGTTCGGCAACGCGCGGATTTTAGAGATCAACCCTGAACCCGTGCTGCGCTGTCTGGAGCAGGGCTGGATTCCGATTGTGGCGGGATTTCAGGGGGTGCCTCGCCCCGACTCGATTTTCGCGCGCGGCTCGATTACGACGCTGGGACGCGGAGGCAGCGACACGACCGCCGCCGCGCTGGGCGCAGCGCTGCGAGCCGAAGCCGTCGAAATCTATACCGATGTGAACGGGGTCAAAACCGCCGACCCCGACTTCGTGCCTGACGCGATGACGCTCCCTGAAGTGACCTACGAGGAGGTGGCGGAGATTGCCCATCAGGGCGCGCGCGTGCTGCACCCTCGCGCCGCCGAAATCGCGATGGACTACGGTATCCCGCTTTGGGTGAAATGCACCTTCACCGACGAGGCGGGCACGCGCGTGGTGGCGCACGCGAACGAACAGCGACGCATCACGGGCGTCACCCACACGGGCAAACTGGCGTACCTGAGTTTCCATATCCCCTATCCCGAACACAAGGCGCAGCTGGAGCTGGAGATTTACCGCCTGATGGCGCGGGTGGGGGTGAACCTGCAGGGCGTGGGCGTGGACGAGGAAGGGCTGGGCTTCGCCTTCCCGCGCGAACACTGGCACACGGTGCGCACGACGCTCGACGGGCTGGTCGCGCCGCTGGGCGAGCCGAGCTGGTTCTATCTGTTCCAGTTCGGTGAGTCGCCGAGCCAGTTGTGCCAAATCCAGCGCGACATGATTCACAAGGCGGGGCTGGGTGAACGCCTGCGCACCATCCCGATAACGATTGCCGAAGGCTGCACGATGGTCTCGCTGATTGCTGACGGCTACAGCCACCAGCCCGGCGTGTTCGCCTAGCTGCACCAGACGCTCACGGAGGCGGGTATTCCCCTCTGGCAGACGGCGGACTCGGAGCTGTCGCTGTCGTGCATCATTCCCGAAAGCGAAGTGGAGAAGGCGGTGAGGCTAATCCATGACCGATTCGCGCTGGACGCCGTCGCCCGATGAGGAGGAGCAGGTTCCCCGCCTGCCTCCGACGCCCGAGCTGCCAGAGCCGCCGAAGGTGGAGTTCGAGCGTCCCAAAATGCCGGGCGCGGAACCGTCCCCCGTGTTCCAGCGCAATACCCGCGCGGTAAGCCTTGCGTTCTCCATCGGCTTCGCGCTGGCGGGTCCTGTGATTCTGGGCGCGCTGCTGGGCTACTGGCTCGATGGGCGGTTCGGAACCTCGCCGACTTGGACGATGATTCTCACGCTGCTGGGGATGGTCGCGGGGTTGGCGCAACTGATTCGCATCGCCAACAAGCTGAACCAGATGGAGGACAAGCCGTGAGCGTGATGGAGAATCCTGCGCTGCTTGCGAAGGTGGTGGGCAAGTGGACGGCAATTTTGGGGGGTGCGGGCGTGCTGGCGAGCGTGGTAGGCGGCGTCTGGCAGGTGGGCGTCGGGCTGCTGCTGGGCTTGCTGGCGATCGGCTGGGCGGCGGGCTTTTTCATCCTCGCAGTGCGGTTCTTCAAGCCCCAGAACAACCCGCTGTTCCCCCGCCTGTTGATGCTGAGCAGTCCGCTGAAATACCCGATGATGCTCATCTTGGCGTACCTCGCGGTTCGGGGCCTGTCTCTTATACACATCT
>JAOAES010000339.1 GCA_026416655.1 Fimbriimonadales bacterium | reverse complement strand
AAACTGGGCGGGCGCATCGTGGAGGTGCGCGTGCGCGAGGGCGACCGCGTGCGCAAAGGCGAGGTGATTGCTGTCCAAGACCCGACCGACCTGCAACTGCAGCTGCGCCAAGCCGAGTCGGCGGTACGCGCGGCGGAGGCGAACCTGCGCCAAGCCGAAGTCGCTGCTCGCACGCAGCCTGCGCAAACCGACGCGCAGATTCAGGCTGCCAAAGCCGCCCTTGAAGCTGCCCGCGCCCGCCTGCGCGCCCTGCAAACAGGCGCACGCCCCCAAGAGCGTCAGCAAGCCGAGCAAGCCGTCGCCGCCGCCCGCGCGAACTTCGAACTCGCCAAAGCGAACTACGAACGGGCGCAACAACTCTATCAGCAGGGCGCGATTCCCAAGCAGCAGTTAGATTCTGCCAAGACCGCGTTTGAAGCCGCGCAGGCGCAATTGCGTCAGGCGGAGGAAGCCCTTAGCCTCGTGCGCGAGGGAGCGCGCCGCGAGGATATTGAAGCTGCCGAGCAAGCCGTGCGCCAAGCGGAAGAAGCCTACCGCCAAGCCCTGCTGGGCAAAGCGCAGGATGAACTCGCTCAGCAGCGTGTGGACGCTGCCCGCGCCGCCTTGCAGCAAGCCCGCGCCCAGGTCGCCCTGCTGCGCCAGCAACTCGCCGACACGGTCATCCGCGCGCCCTTCGACGGCGTAATCGCAGACCGCTTTGTGGAGGTCGGCTCAATGGCAGGCGCAGGTACGCCGATTGCCCGCATCGTGACGATTGACCGCCTCTACTTTGAAGCCACGCTGCCCGAAGTGCTGCTGCGCGATGTCAAAGTCGGCATGCCCGTTGAGACGCGCGTGGACGCCTTCCCCAATCGCGTGTTTGCAGGGCGCGTGGAAGCCATCTACCCCGCCGTCGCTGACCAAGCCCGCAACCTGCGTCTGCGTGTGAGCCTCACTAACCCTGCCGACTTGCCCCTCAAGGCAGGGCTATTTGCGCGGGGCGAAATCCGCCTGCGCGAGTACAAAGATGTGCCCCTCACGCCCAAACTCGCGCTGATTGAAAAAGGCGGCGCAACGCGCGTGTTCGTGGTGGAAAACGGCGTCGCCAAGCAGCGCGAGCTGAAGGTTGTCGCCACAAACACAGAGGTGATTTACGCGACAGGCGTGCGTCCCGGCGAGAAGGTCGTGGTGCGGGGGCAGGATCTGCTCTCCGATGGACAGCCCGTGCGAGTAATTGAAGAGTAAGGAGGCAACCTTATGTGGATGACCCGACTTGCGCTGAACCGACCTGTCACCATCTGGGTGTTTGTAGTCGCTATTCTCGTGCTGGGCTATTACGCGCTCGGCAGAATGCAGGTGGAACTTCAGCCGAAGGTGGATTTCCCCGTCATCACCATCGTCACCACCTACCCTGGTGCGTCGCCCGAAGAGGTGGAGACGCTCATCACCAAGCCGATTGAAGACGCGGTAGCGGGCGTGGAGAGGCTGCGCCAGATAAGCTCCACCTCGCAGTTTAGCCTCTCGCAAGTAGTGCTGGAGTTCAACATCGGCACGGACATCGCACAAGCGTATATCGATGTCCAGGCAAAGATTAACACAGCCATCGCGCAGCTGCCTGAAGGCGCGGAACGCCCCACTGTGCTGAAACTGGACACTCAGTCGCAGCCCACGATGTATATCTCGCTCACGGGCAATCGCCCGCCGTACGAGCTGCGCGATCTGGCGGAGAATGTGATCAAAGACCGCCTTGCGAGCGTGCCCGGCGTGGCGGCGGTGTCGGTGGCGGGCGGGCAAAAGCGCGAGATTCAGGTCGCCGTCGACAAGCAACGCCTGAACGCCTATGGGCTGTCCATCAACGCCATCGTGCGGGCGTTGCAGGGCGCGAACTTGAATGTGCCCGCAGGGCGCATCACCGAAGGTGAGCGCGACTACAGCGTGCGCCTGCTGGGCGAGTTCCGCTCCATCGACGAACTGCGCAACCTCGAACTCTACCTGCAGAACCCGCGCAACCCCGCGCAGCGCGGTAGCGTCATCCGCCTCAAAGATGTCGCCGAAGTGCGCGATGCCGTCGAAGAGCGCACCGAGCTGACCCGCGTGAACGGCAAGGAAGATGTAACGCTGGTGATTCAGAAATCCAGCGACGGCAACGCGATTGAGGTTTCCGACGGCGTCAAGGCGCAAATCGCGCGTATTCAGCAGGAGTACCCCGACCTGCAGTTCACCATCACGCAGGACGAAGCCGACGCCGTCAAAGAGAGCCTCACCGACCTGCGCATGGCGCTGGGCATCGCGATTGTGTTGGTAGTGCTGATTATCTACCTGTTCCTTTACAACGTGCGTGGCGCGCTGATTGTCTCGCTGGCGATCCCGACCTGCTTCTTCGCGGCGTTCATCGCGATGTACTTCTTCGGCTTCACGATTAACTTTATGACGATGCTGGCGTTGTCGCTGGCGGTAGGCGTGCTGGTGGACGACGCAATAGTGGTGATTGAGAACATCTATCGCCACCTGACGCTGGGCGAGGAGCCGATGGAAGCCGCTTACAACGGGCGCACCGAGATTGGGCTGGCGGCGATTACGATTACCTTCGTGGATGTGGTGGTGTTCCTGCCGATAGCGTTCATGGGCGGCGTGACGGGACAGTTCTTCCGCTCGTTCGGGATTACGGTCGCCGTCACGGTGCTGTTCTCGCTGATTGTGTCGTTCACGCTGACGCCAATGCTGGCGAGCCGACTCTATCGGCGGGGCGAGGCGTTGGAGGAGCCGAAGGGCTTCTTCAAGTGGTTTGACAACCAGATTAATGCGCTCAAGGCGGGCTACCGACGGGCGTTGGCGTGGTCGTTGCGCCATCGCTGGCTGGTGATCCTAACGGCGAACGGCGCGCTGGTAGCGACTTTCGTGTTGATTATCGGCTCGGCGGTTGCGGGCAGTCCGCTGCTGCCCTTCCGCTTCGCGCCGTCGCAGGATCAGGGGCTGATTCAGGTCACTATCGAGATGCCGCCCGACGCCGCGCTGTCGCAGACCGATGCCGTCGCCCGACGCATCGAGGAAGCCGCGCTGACCATCCCCGAAGTGAAGTATGTCTCCACGCGCCTGGGGCGGCTCTCTTCGGGCTTCTTCGGCGCAGGCGACACCGGTCCGCGCTTTGCCAGCATGCAAATCACGCTGCACGAGAAGAAAGCACTGCTGGACAGCTTGCTGTTTTGGGTCAAGCACGATGAGCAGTTGCGCACGCGACGCGACATCGATGTCGCTGCCGACCTGCGCCAGAAAATCGGCGAAGTACCCGGCGCGCAGGTAGTGGTCAACGTCGTCTCCGGTTTTCGCGGCGGCGGGTTTGGCACACCTATCCAGATTGGGCTGGTGGGGAAAGACACCGCGACCCTGCTGGAGACCGCCGAGAATGTGCGTCGCATTATCGCCGGGATACCGGGCATCAAAGACCCCGACCTGTCGTGGTCGGCAGGCAAGCCGGAGTTGCAGGTGCGCGTGGATCGGGAGAAGGCAGCGACACTGGGCGTGAGCCTGGCTGAAATCGCCGCCGCGCTGCGCACCGCTTACGAGGGCGATACCACCGTCAAGTATCGCGAGGCAGGACAGGAATACGATGTACGCATCCGCCTGCGCGAAGACCAACGCCAACGCCTCAGCGACCTGAACGACCTCGTGGTGGCGTATGTGCAGGGCGCGCCGGTCTACCTCCGTGATGTCGCCAGCATCCAGATGGGTGAAGGTCCTACCAAAATCGAGCGCACCGACCGCCAGCGCAGGATTACCGTCACGGCGAACCTGCTGCCGGGCTACACATCGGGCAACATGCGTCAGGTCATCGATGCCAAGCTGCGTGAGGCGAACGCCATCCCGCCCGGCGTGCGGGCGCAATGGTTCGGCGAGAACGAAGTGATGGCACGCGAAGGCGTCTACATGGCGCAGGCTCTGCTGCTCGCGCTGATCCTGGTCTACCTGCTGATGGTCGCCCTGTTTGAGAACTGGCTCTACCCGTTCATCATCATGTTCAGCCAGCCGCAAGCGTTGGTGGGCGCACTCCTGGCGTTGGTGCTGTTCCGCTCCGAGCTGAACATCATCTCGATGATTGGCATCATCGCGCTGGTGGGCATCGTGGGCAAGAACGCCATCCTGCTGGTGGACTACACGAACACGCTGCGCGAGCGCGGTTTATCGCGGGACGAGGCGCTCATCGAATCGGGCGAGACGCGCCTGCGTCCAATCCTGATGACCACGCTCTCGCTGGTGCTGGCGATGATTCCGATTGCGCTGGCGGTGGGGCGCGGCTCCGAGTTCCGCGCACCGTTGGGAATCGTCATCATCGGCGGTCTGACAGTCAGCACGCTGCTCACGCTGATTGTTATCCCCTGCACCTACACCGTGATGGACGACTTCACACGGTTTCTGGGGCGCATCATCTGGGGACGGAGGGCGGTTCCCGTGGAACAAGCCGCTGTCGTGCCGCCTGAACGCGAAAAGGAAGAAGAGACGACCCGTCTTTAATCTCAACCGCTCCCGATACTCTACACAGGGGAACGCGTCAAGCGTTCCCCGATTTTTGCGGTTCGCGAGGCGCGGTTGGCAGTGTTCCCCACTGCCCCCTACCAGTAGCGAACACCGGGAGCCAGCCTTCGAAGGCGCAGCGAGGCGCGCCGCGTCACGGCTGGCAAGGCTGGCGTTGGAGCCAACCGACGCCTCCCACAGGTGGGCGACCGACCCGACCCTGCAGGGGGATATACGCAGCGTGCCTCGCAAAAGTTCCTGTTAAGACTGGCTGTTTTTCAGCAGCTCGGTCAGTTCTGGCACCACCTGATACAGGTCTGCCACCAGCCCGTAGTCCGCGACCTGAAAGATAGGCGCTTCGGGGTCGGTGTTGATGGCAACGATAACTTTGGAGTCTTTCATCCCCGCCAGGTGCTGTACGGAGCCTGAGATAGCCACGGCGATATAGAGTTCAGGCGCAACGGTCTTCCCCGTTTGCCCGACCTGCAGCTCGTTGGGAGCGATGCCGGAGTCGACCGCCGCGCGGGTCGCCCCAACGGCGCCGCCGAGTGCATCTGCCAGACCACCGATATATTTTTCGAAGGTTTCAGGGTCTTTCAGGGGGCGTCCGCCAGAGACCACCACGCGCGCCTGAGTCAGGTCGGGGCGTCCGCCGCTGCCGCCTTGCAGGCTCAGCCATTCCGAGCGGGTGGGGATGTTGGCAGGGGCTTCCGCACTTTGGACAGGCGATTCGCCCCTCGGTGCGGGTTTACCCCAGGCGGGACCTCGCACCGTCATCACAACGGGGTTGCCTTCCACTTCGAAAGTACCAATCAGGTTCGCCGAATAGATGGGGCGTTTGGCGACGAGTTTGCCGTTCGCGCTCTCCAGCGCAACGATATCGCTGAGCATAGGCGCGTCAAGCAGTCCCGCCACGCGCGCCAGTAGGTCGCGGCTGAAGGTGGTGGTGGTGGCGACAATCGCCTCCGCGCCGAGTTGCTGGGCGTAGTGCGCCACCACAGGAGCGTAGCGCTCCGCCAGCGGCTTCGCCAGTGCGGGATGATTCACGGTTAGCACGGCTTGAGCGCCGTAGCCCGTGAGGGTCTCAACGCCCTGTAGGTTATCGCCAATCGCCAGAATCGTGAAGTTATCGGGTGACTTTTGCTGTGCAAATGCAATCGCGGGCAAGGTCTTCTCCGAGACGCGCCCGCCGTCCGTCTCAGCTACGATTAAAAGCTTCATCATCACACCTCCGTTTTAGATAACGCGCGCCTCCTCGCGCAACAGGCGCACCAGTTCGTGAACATCGCTCACGCGCTTGCCGGCTTTGCGTGCAGGCGGCGCTTCTACACCGGTCAGGCGCACGCGCGCATGGGGCTGCACCCCCAGCTCGGCAGGGGTTATCGTCTCCAGCGGCTTGCTGCGGGCGCGCACAATGCCCGTGAGCGCAACATAACGCGGCTCATTCAGACGCAAGTCGGCAGTAATAATCGCGGGCAGAGGCACACGAATCGTCTCGATGCCGTTATCCGTCTCGCGTTCCACCGTCGCGCTACCGTTCTCAAGGGTGATTTTCGAAGCGAAAGTCGCCTGGGGCAGGTCTAAAATCGCCGCCAGCATCTGCCCGACCTGATTCTCGTCCATATCGATGGCTTGTTTGCCCATCAGCATCAGGTGGGGCTGTTCACGGCGATAAACCGCAGCGAGGATTTTGGCAACGCTGGGCGCGTCGAGAGCTTCGTCTGTCTGTACCAGAATTGCGCGATCCGCTCCCATCGCCAGCGCGGTGCGCAGTTGCTCCTGGCTTTCCGCCCCGCCGATGGAAACGGCGACGACTTCAGTCGCTTTACCTGCTTCTTTCAGGCGTATCGCCTCTTCTAAAGCAATCTCATCAAAGGGGTTCACTGCCATCTGCAGCCCGTCGCGGTTGATGTCGGTCCCCGTCGCGTTCGGGCTGATTTTGGCATATGGATCAGGTACTCGCTTCACTGAAACTAATATCTTCATCGATAAGTCGCCTCCTTCAGGGGGGATTATACCCTGCGAGGCGAAATTTGACCGAGTGTTCGAAAGGCGCGCTAACGCAGGCAGTGACGCTCACTTGACCTGAAATTCCTCTACGCTCAGCGTCGGGCTTTGGCGAAACGCGCGTGGGGTCTTGCCGTATCGTTCACGGAACACGCGCGAGAAGTGGCTCAAGCTCAGGTATCCCACCTCAAGAGCGATTTCCGAGACGCTGAGGTTCGTGCTGACCAGCAGGGTCGCGGCGCGGCGCAGGCGCAACTCGGTCAGATATTCGGACGGCGAGCAGCCCATCGCCACGCGGAACAGTCGCTGGCACTGGCGCGGACTGACGCAGAGCCGCTCGGAGACTTTTTGCAGGGCGTCCGGCTCGCTCAAGTGGCTCTGCAGATACTCCAGCGCAGTGCGCAGACGCGCGTCGTCGTGGGCGGCGACGACCTCCGGCTCGGCGAAACAGAGAAAAGCGACCAGCTCGCGTAGCTTGCCCTCATAGAACAGGCGTAGACTGCCCACCGGGGGCGGCGTGAGGAGCGATTCCACCACGCCCTGCAAGAGTGGGTTGCTCACCAGCAGATAGAGCGTCTGGGGCAGTTCGGACGCGCCCGTCACGAACGGTTGCAGTTCAACCAGCACGCGCCCAGCTTCGGGCGCGAGCAGGCTCCGCAGATATTCCGGCGCAAGGCGCACAATCAAATGGTGGTGCAGGTAGCGCACATCGCTGCGCAGGGTACGCGGACAGGTCAGATGCTCAGGGTCGGGCGGACGCAGGCTTAGCACAAACTCCGCCCAATCCGTTGCGCCGTCGAACTCCTGCGTTGCCAGCGGGTCATCGGAATAGAACCGCCGCTCATACACCAGCGCATGGTCGCTACGATATAAGAGCCTTGCCCCAGCAGGTGCCTCACCTGGCGTACAGAGCGATGGAGCCGTCGTCATCGCCCTATAGGATACCCAACTACGTAGCGTCAGCGCCTCGCTGACGAACTGCTTGAGATTCTGATGTTGGTGGAGAGCAAACACTTCTATCGATTCCAGCAGGGAAAACCGCGTTGGGAGCGAACTTCGCAAAAGTGGAGGACACCATGCGAGGGATGGCATGCTGGCTACTGGGAGCGTTGGTTCTGCCGGTGTGGGCAGATATATCGTTTGGAGGCTCGCCGCGCGCCGGGATGGGCGGCGCAGGGATGGCAGTGATTCGTCGCCCTGCTGCGCAGATGGCGCAGAACCCCGCCGCGATTGCCTTCGTGCAGGGCGTGCGCTTCGGCGCGGGGAATATCGAATTCGCCCGTCAAGGCGCGTCCTTAGGACGCCTGATTGATGACCTGGAGCTTCGGCAAGGCAACATCGCCGATATTGACACCGCCGCTGAACTCCTGCGGCGATACGCCCGTGAAGACACCCGCCTGCTCATCACAGGCGACCTGGGGATTATCGCCAGCGGCGTGGGCATCACCGTCGGCGGCATCGTCGATGCGCGCCTGTTGCCTAACGCCCCGCTGCAGAACTGGGCACGCAACGATGGAAACATCAACAACATCCCCGCCAACGCCCGCGGCGATATCATCGCGGTCAGCATCGTGAGCCTGCCTGACATCACCACAGGCTTTCGCGTCCCTGCGCAGGAAGGCGACCTCGCCGTCGGTGTGCGCCTGCGGAACCTGAAGTTCTATTACACGCACTACTTCGCCGACCAAGCGCAACTCCAGGCAGGGCAAAACGCCACCCGCGCCCCTGAGCTACAGGGCGCAGACTATTTGGAGCGCAGCGCCACGAGCGTCGACCTGGGACTCCTGTGGCGTCCCACCGGCGATAAGCAATACACACTTGCGCTGGTCGTGGAGAACTTCATCGAGCCGAACATCCGCTTTCAGGCGACCAATCGCGATGGGCAGACATTCCACTTCAAACCGCTCAAACGCACCTACAACGCGGGCGTCGCCATCGAACTGGAAACTGGCTCGCTGATTGCAGTCGACTTTATCGACTTGGGCAACAACGCGGGCAAGGGCGAGATTCGGCTGGGCTACGAACAGCGCCTCGGACGCAGTGTCGCGTTATCGGGCGGCTACGCCTCTCGAACCGGCTGGACAGCGGGGCTGCGCCTCGGCGGATTCAACATCGCCTACGCGGAGAAGTTGCCCGTCATCGTGTCGCGCACCCTCAACTTCTGACGATGCCTTTTGTCGCACGCAACCCTTATACGGAGGAACTGATTCGGGAGTATCCGTCCCATGACTGGGACTCGATCGAGGCGCGCTTGGCAACGGCGCGGCTCGCGTTCCTACGCTGGCGCGAGACGACTTTTGCGGAGCGCGCCCGCGCCCTCAACGCGGTCGCCGACGCACTGCGCGCCGACCTCGAGGAATACGCCCGCCTGATTACGCAGGAGATGGGCAAACCCATCAAGCAGGCGCGGGCAGAAGTGGAAAAGTGCGCCCGCGGGCTGAACTACTTCGCCGAGCACGCCGAGCGCATGCTTAGCCCCATCGAAGTGGAAACGGAAGCCCGAAAGAGCTACGTGGCGTTCCAGCCGCTGGGCGTGCTGTTGGCGATTATGCCCTGGAACTTCCCGTTCTGGCAACTGGTACGGTTCGCCGCGCCCGCACTGGCGGCGGGGAATGTGGTTGTCCTCAAGCCTGCCCCGAACACGCCGATGTGCGCCCTCGCCCTGCAGGAGGCGTTCGACGCCGCCGGCTTCGACTTCCCCCTGCTCTACACCGTCTTCGCCGAAGTGGAGATAATCCCCGACATCATCCGCCATCCCGCCATCGCAGGCGTCACGTTCACCGGGAGCACACGCGCCGGGCGCGAGGTCGCCAAAGTCGCCGGCGAATCGCTCAAAAAGTGCGTGCTGGAACTGGGCGGGAACGACCCCGCCCTGATTCTGCCCGACGCAAACCTCGATATCGCCATCCCACAGTGCGTGCAAGGACGCTACCAAAACTCTGGGCAAAGCTGCATCGCCATCAAGCGGTTCATCGTAGACACGCTGGTCTACGACGAGTTTCTGGAGCGGTTTATTGAGCAAAGCCGCCTGCTGCTCATGGGCGACCCGATGGACGAAGAGGTGGAAATCGGTCCTATCGCCCGCGCCGACCTGCGTGAGAACCTCCATCGACAGGTCGAGGAGAGCATCCAGATGGGCGCGGTCGTGCATTTGGGCGGTAAAATCCCTGAAGGGAGGGGCTATTTCTATCCGCCGACCGTGCTGACCAACATCTCGCCCGATATGCCCGTGTGGAAAGAAGAGACCTTCGGACCCGTCGCGCCGATTTTGCCTGTGAACAGCCGTTACGAAGCGGTACAGATTGCCAACGCTTCCAGCTACGGCTTGGGCGCAGAGGTGTTTACCGAAAACCTGCGGCTGGGCGAGGAGCTGGCACGCTATCGCCTCGAGGCGGGCAACTGCTTTGTGAACCGTTTCGTATTTTCCGACCCCCGTCTGCCGTTCGGCGGCGTAAAAAACAGCGGCTTCGGTAGAGAACTGGGCGAATTCGGGATACGCGAATTCGTCAACATCAAAACAGTGTATCTCGCGTGAGCCTCCAGAAAATCGCCCGTACTCCCATAATTATTCGAAGCGGAACCTGCCGCCGCGCGGACACGCCTAAAGAGCAGGCGCAGCGAATGGGGTACAATATTCCTACCTAACCTATTAACCGCGCGGAGGATTATCGGATGAAGAAGATTCTGGTAGTGGACGACGAACGGCATATCGTGCGCCTGATTCAGGTGAACCTTGAACGACAGGGCTACAATGTCGTCACGGCGCACGACGGCAAAGAAGCGCTGGAGAAAGTCGCTTCGGAGAAGCCGGATTTGGTGGTACTCGACGTGATGATGCCCTATATGGACGGTTTCGAGGTGCTGCGTAACCTGCGTCGCAATCCTGAGACCGCCGAGCTGCCCGTGATTATGCTCACGGCGAAAGCGCAGGATCAGGACGTGTTTCGTGGGTGGCAGGAAGGCGTCGACATGTACCTCACCAAGCCGTTTAACCCTCAGGAGCTCATTACCTTTGTGAAGCGCATCTTCCGCTCACGCGACATGGGCGAAGACGGTGAAGGTCGCTATGAACTCTAACAACACAGAGCGTTGTCATTACGGCTGGCTGATTGGCGCAGCGCTGGTCACCGCGACGGTGACAGCAGTAGCGATTATCCGCAAGCTGCAGGAGCGACAGGCGCAGCCTGAGTTCCGCGCAGAGCGCGCCTATCAGCGCGGCGTCAAACAGGTGCAGACCGTCGAGGAGCGCATCCCGCGCTGGCTGGCGGAACGCAGCTGACCGACTCTTTCGCAGGGCGACGCTATGACTGGGGCGCGCGTCGCCCTGCGCGTTTTCCACTCTGGAGGCGAAATGGCGGTTTCAGTCGTGGTCGGCGCCCAGTGGGGCGATGAAGCGAAAGGCAAGATTGTCGACTTACTCGCGCAACACGCCCGCTATGTGGTGCGCTACGCCGGCGGCAGCAACGCCGGGCACACTGTCAGCGTGAACGGCACAACCTATAAGTTCCACCTTATCCCCGCAGGCGTTCTCCATCCGCATGTGACCGCCGTGATAGCTGACGGCGTCGTGATGGATTTGCGCTCGTTCAGTGTGGAAGCCGCCGCGCTGCACGAACAGGGCGTCGATCTATCGCGCCTGCGTATCGGGCTGGGCGTGCATCTGACGATGCCCTATCATCGCCTGCTGGATGAGCTGGAAGAGGCGCAACTTGAAGGGCGCATCGGCACGACCAAGCGCGGAATCGGACCCACCTACGCCGATAAAGCGTGGCGTATCGGTGTGCGCGTCGCCGACCTGCTGGAGCGCGACCGCCTTGCGCAGCGCATCCAGCGCGTGCTGCAGCGGCGCAACCCCACCATTCAGCGCGTCTACGGCGCGAAACCCCTCAACGCCGACGAACTCATCGAGGAATTCGCCCACTATGCCGAGCAGATTCGCCCCTATGTGTGTGATGTCCCCCACCTGCTGATGCGCGCCGCCGAACAGGGCGAGCCGATTCTGATGGAGGGCGCACAGGGCACGCTGCTCGATCTGGACTATGGCACTTATCCCTATGTCACCTCCTCCCATCCCGTCGCGGCAGGGGCGTGTCTGGGCACGGGAATCGCGCCGAACCGCCTGACCGAAATCTGGGGCGTCGCGAAAGCCTACGCCACCCGCGTCGGCGAGGGACCCTTCCCCACCGAGCTGGAAGACGAGACGGGCGAACGCATCCGCAATCGCGGGCGCGAATACGGCACCACCACGGGCAGAGCGCGGCGCGTCGGCTGGCTCGATCTGGTCGCCCTGCGCTACGCCGCGCGCGTGAACGGCTTCACCGCACTCGCCGTCACGCTGCTCGATGTGCTGTCGGGATTCCCCCGCCTCAAAGTGTGCGTGGCGTACCGTATTAATGGGAAGGAGACACGCGAGTTTATCGCCGACGCGCCCGCGCTCGCACAGTGCGAGCCGGTCTATGTGGAGCTGCCCGGCTGGCACGAGGAGATTACCGACTGTCGCATGCTGGACGAGCTGCCCGCCAACGCGCTCGCTTACCTGCGCTTCATCGAGGAGTATGTGGGCGCGCCCATCCGACTGGTCTCGGTCGGTCCGGGACGCGAGCAGACCATTGCGTGGGCGCGAACTGATTCGCTTGGAGACTGACGCAGGCGCGTCCCGCATGCATAAAAAACTTCAAGCGGTACTGCGCATATACGCGCTTCCTTCATGGAGCCAATCGTCTACAAACTCCCTTCGCTTAGCCCGGTAGCCACACAAAATCACCTAAAGAAGCCCGTACCCGCGTCGGTTGCGCGCTTGGCGGCAGGGGCGTAATCACGCGCGTGGCTAAATTCGTGCGCATCCGCAGGCGCAGCGAGATACCCACATCGTACATCACATGCCCATTTCCTGCGATAATCACGAACGCGAGGCGTGGCGAGGGCACTGTACGCTCCAGATAACGCAACGCCGAATCCGCCATCGCTGTATCCCACACCACCTGCGCGGCGTAGAAGTTGTCGTTCTGTGTCTGCCCTGTCGGATGTCCGCCGCCCAGCAGCGCGTAGAACAGCTTGCGATGGTCGTCCACGCTCAGGTCAGGATCGGGGATGCCCATGCGTTCGGCTTCAGGCACGCTCTGCCAGCCTCCACGCGCCGTCTGACGCACTACCGAACGCGGCACATTCAGACCCACTAAACGCAGCCGATGCCGATACACCACCTCGAAAATGGGGCGGTACAGCGCGAAATCGAACCCCCACTGCGTCTTCCACTCGCTTTGTTCAATAAACTCCGCCTCGCTCAAGCGGTTCAGCGTCCACAGGTTCAGTGGATACTGCTTCGTGCGGTCGAACATCTCCATGCCAACAATCACACTGCGCCCCGCTTGAACCAGCCCTTCAATCACCTCCGCCTGAAACTGGTGGTGTTGTGCGTTGTCGTGCTGCTCGCCGATGAGAACAAAAGTGGCTGGCTCCAGCAGGCGTATCATCTCGGACAAGTTAATCGCACGGCGACGGTGAGTGTCCAGAATCTCGCCAGGGCGCACGGCAAGAAGATATTGACGGCGCAGGTCGCCAATCGGCAGTGTGTAAACGGATTCCTGATATCGGTTCATCAAGGAGAAATTGTTCGCCCTATTAGGGGCAACTCCTGCACGTGGTGACTATCCACCGCTCTCTGTAGCCACCATAGTGTGCGGAGGTCATAGGCGTGCGCCTCCGATGATACAACCCTGTCGTAGGCGCATACCCGCCCCCCATACGCCCGTTCCAGCGCAACGGCTGTCGCGTGGGCGTGCAGGCATCAGCAGATGGTTGCCCCCGTTATGCAGGAATCAGGAGAGTCGTCCCGAATTCACCGACTGTACCGTAGAGCGAGGTACAATACCTGTGGAGGCGAATCGATGAACAAGGGTGTGGATCCGATTGGGATTGGCGTAATCGCGCTGGGCGTGGTGATGCTGATTATCCTTGTGGTGGTCAGCAACAATATGATGCCGCAGCCGCTGCCCGCGCCGCAAACGCCCGATTTGAACGCATTAGCGAGTAAGATAGAGAACCCGCTGTCGGCGGGTGTCGGCGCAGCAGGCGGTATGGGCGGTGCGCCGATGGGCGGCTTTGCTCCTCCTGCACCCACTGCGCCGATGGGCGGTCCCGCCGCGCCTGCTGCGCCGACCGCTCCCTCGGGAGGCGGTGGCGGCGGCGGATTCGGCAGACGCGGCGAAATGCCCGAAGATTACTGAAAATTCCCGAAACACAGGCAGAGAGACCCTGTCTAAACACTTTGCAAGGGTCGTCCTGCTCTCAAGACCACAACAGAGAGCATCTCTGCCAGAGGCTCGCACGCCGAGCCTCTATTTTTTTTTCGAGGATTGGGGTCAAATCCCGACACGGTTGACAACCCGCAAGCGATATGGTATAATATTCCTGCGAGGCGGAGGGTTGCCTGAGAGGTCGAAAGGGGCCGCCTGCTAAGCGGTTGTAGGGGGGTTATGCCCCCTACCCTGGGTTCGAATCCCAGACCCTCCGCCAGATTCCTTATCTTTGGACAATGAGAGACTCCGCGCGGTATGCCTGGTGGCTGCTGATATTCCTCTTCACGCTCCTCATTCTCGGTAATATCACCATCTTCTGGAAACTTTTCCGTACCCCTGAGACGCCGGGGCTGAACGCAAGCAACGTGCAGCTGGGGGTGGAGTTTCAGACGCGCTACGCGCTCGGTCTGGAACAACTCGGACTGGGCGAAGCCGCTTTCAGGATAACGCTGGACAGCGTGTTCAAGAGTCTCGACGAGGCGTTCGCGCCCTACGAAGCCGCCGTGTATCGCGCGATTTTAGAGAGCGCGTTCGGCGTCGGCGATCCGAAAAAGACGCTCCAGTCCCTGCCCGACTTGCCTTCCGAGCGTCTGACGCCCAATCAGCGGCGCTGGCAGGCGATGCGCTGGCAAGAGGCGTTTACCGACCCCCTCAAGCCCGATGAGGTTCCCGCCATGCTGAACGCTCTGCCCGATGCTCCCTCGAGGCTGGCAGGTCAGTTGCTGGAGCTTGCCCTCTATCAGCGGGCGGGCGACACGGCAAAAGCGAATGCGTTGCGTGAATCGCTGGGGCGCGCGGCGGGATGGGCGATTATTCTCTTCGGCGCGGTGATTGGAACCGTCAGCTGCGCGGGGATTGGGGGGTTGATTGTACTGATTATCTATCTAATCAGGTTGCCCCGGCTGCCGGCGCGTCCCGCGCCCGACGAGTCGCCATTCGTGTATGACCCGTTGCTCTGGGCGCTGGCGATTTTTCTGCTGGTGATGCTGAATGCGTCCGCGCTGGATCCGATGCTGCATGGCTTTGGTATAGACGCCTCGAACACCATCTACCTGTTGGCGGTGCTGTTGCCCCTGATGTACCTCACATCGCTTCAGGATGAGCCGGGCGCACTGGGACGGATTCGGTGGTTTGAAGGCGCGTGGTGGAAACAGCTCGGCGTGGGGCTGGCGGGTTATGCAGCGTATGTGCCTTTTCTGGGCGCGCTCCTACTGGTGACGGTGCTGGTCGCTCCCGCGCTACCTGCGGAGCAGACGAACCCTATCGGCGAGCGCGCAGCGGGCAGCCAGACCGCGCTGCAGTGGCTCTGGATTTTTATCCAGGCGGCGGTGCTTGCCCCGATTATTGAGGAGTTCGTGTTTCGCGGCGTGCTGTTCAAGGTGCTATGGCAGCGTACTGGGCGCGTGTGGCTCAGCGCATTTGTGAGCGGCTACCTGTTCGCCGTGATTCATCCCCAGTTTCTGGGAGGCATCTTCCCGATTACGGTGTTGGGCACGCTGCTTGCGCTGGTCTATGCGCACACACGCTCGTTGCTGCCCTGTATCATCATCCACGCGCTGAACAACGGGCTGATTACGCTGATGCTGTGGAGCGTGGCGGGCTGAACCTCTCTCGGTCTGAAAGCGCGTCAGAACATCCAGTTCATACTGGCATCCAGCGAGCGAGCGCGATAACTATACTGACTATATTGCGGGTCTAAGTTCAACTGCTCGCGGAAGCGATAGCTCAGCACGAGCGCCCAGTTGCGCGTGATGCGGTACTCGTAGCCGATGTTGAACAGAGTGTCGCGCGAAGGGAGGTAGCCCTTCAAATCGGTACGCTGGAACTCGGCGAACAGGTTCTGCTTCGCGCCCAGGTCGTACGTGATACGCGCTGAGAAGCCCACCGGCTGCTGTGAGAAGTTGCCCTGACCGCCTTGAAACCCCTCGCCAAACACACTGTCCGTTTTCATCAGGTAGAAATTCAGGTTGATTGTCCACCGGCGCAGCGGACCGATGTCCGCACTGAGGTTCAGAAACTCGTTGCGGGAGTTGCCTGTGGCGGTGAGAAACTGCACCTTCTGGAGAGACCAGCTGGCGGCGAGCGTGAGCCACTCCAACGGCATATAACTCGCGCCGATGGAGAGCGACTCTTGGGCACTGTTGGTCTGAAAATCGCCCACCGACCGGTTCTGGCTCCACTGGATATCGAACGAGAGCGCGTCGAGCGGCGTCCACTGAATGTTCAAGTCCTGCCCCTTGCCGCGCACCCCGAGATAAGTGTAGCCACTGAACATCGGCGCGCCCGACGAGAAGCCGTTGCCGTTGTAGCCGACGCCCCACGGATTCGTGGGAAAGTTGAAACTGGGCGGAAACTGGCTGCCTGCCTGTCGCGAACGAAAATCCGACACGCCCAGATTGAGCGACCCCGAATCGCTGTCGCGCCAGCGATAGTTGACGCTCAGGTTGCTCCATGGACGCCACGACACATCGAAGGTGTAATCGAGGGAGCGTGTCTGTGTGGTGGTTGCGCCGCCTTGCTGATTGATATCGCTACTGCCTGCCGAAGCGCGCAGGCTTAGTTGCGCGTTCACGGTCCAGTCCAGCTGCGAGCGCCAGCTGCGAATACGATACTGCAGGCGCGTCCCGCCGCTCAGACTGCTGAAGGCGTCCGAATCAGACTGCTCGTAGCCCATCGAGAGGGTGAGGTTTTTCCATGTGCGCCCGATGCTGACGGCGTGGCGCGACTGCTCGGTGCGGCTGTTCGGCGTGCGCGTCGAGTTCGTGTTGCGGTTGAGTGTGAGCTGGAAACCGTTTTGGGGCGTGTAGGAATAGGTGTAGCTCTGGATGTCAGTGTCGGTAAAACTTGTGCTGAACGAGCTACTAAGAGCGTTGAGCGACGCCACGCGCGCCTTGCTCACGCTCGCCTGAAAGTTCGAAATCGCGCTGAACCGATAGCTGATATCGGTCTGATAACCGCGCTCGTTGCGCCGGAATCCAACTGACTCGATGCCGATGAACTCGGCAGGGATGTCGCGATAGGTCGCAGTGAGCGAGAGGCGTCCGAACTCGAACTTACCGATTGCGGTATGCGCGACAGCGTCCAGGTTGCTCCCCTGTGTCTGCGCACGGCTGCGGGCGGCGTTCCATACGATGTTGCCCGCGCGTCCCAGCGGCAGGGTGAAGTCCATCCCCATCACCTCGCGGTCGCCGCCGATTGTGGAGCTGGGGTCGGGACGCGGCGTGTACTCCACCTGAATAATCAGGTTCTGAGGCATAAAGCGCGTGAAGTAGAACCGATAGGGCAGCTCGGTATCGAAGTAGTAGTCCACGCCCTCTACCTGCGGCGCGCCTGCGACGGTGACGATGACGGGGTTGTTGGCATCGCGCAGGGGCGGGAACTGCAAATCGTAGGGCACGCTGGGCGCGCCGAAGCCGTAGAACTGCTCCGTACGGCGGCGCAACGGCGTGCGCGTCGTCGCTTTTTGAGCGAGCATCGTGAAGCCGAGATTGTAGCCGCGTCCCAAGCTGGTTTCATACCGCCAGCCTTCCAGCAGGCTCGGCGCAGCGTTGAAGGCGTAGGTCTCGTAAGTCACGACAATCGTGGAGGTGCGCGGGATAATCATCCCATCGCGGAAGCGCAGGATGCCCCCGAAGTAGTCGATGGTGTAATCCTCACCGCGCCGTTTCTCCATGCCGTCGACCTGTACGCGCTCGCTACCGTCCACAATCTGGCTCCCTTGCAGGTAGTAGGGGCCCGGGCTGTCGTTGCCTTGTATCGTAATCGTGCGGGCAGCGGCTTTCGTTTCGGAGCGAATGTAGCGCAAGCGATGGTTGCTCCATTGCGCTGTCGCCGTCGCCCCTTTGAGGGTGCGATTGAAGCTCGCCAACGGGTTCGAGCCGCCCAGCGCCGCCGTGATGTCGCCCCACTCCATCGTGAAGTTCGGCGACTCGTAGGTGTAGGTGATTCGCGAATCGTAAGGATTACGAAAGCGGCTGTTCGTCCAGCGCCAATCGAATGTGAGGAAACCGAGAAACTTGTTCACGCGAATAGTCAGCTCGGTATTGTCGGTAACGCGCTGACCGCCCTGACCGAAGTAGTTCTGGTCACGGAACGCGCTGAAGTCCCCTTCCACCTGATGCAGATGGAAGCCGATACTCTTGCGCCCACTGATGGAGACCGTGCGCTGAATTTCCTGCTGAAGGCTTTCCCAACTGCGCAGGGTTTTAAGCGCGTCGAGGGTGTTGCGTTTTTGTTGAGTGCGGGGGCGTTCAGTGGGCGCAGGCTGGGCGGACTCTTGGGAAATCGCCTCCTTCGGGAGGACCACGGACGGGATGACGCCTGCAGGCGTAGCGATGGCAGGAAGACTCACCTGCGCGTGAGCAACACTTATCAGCGCTGCAAGCAAGAAGAGGAACGCGGCTTTGAGGTAGCCCTCACCCCCAGCCCCTCTCCCACTGCGTGGGAGAGGGGAGGCAACCTCCCCCTCTCCCGCGTGCGGGAGAGGGGGCTGGGGGGTAAGGGCTCCCTGAACTTCCCCGCTCCGCTCAGAATGACAGGTATTTTGGAATAGACCCAACGCCTTAATTCCCACTCGCGGGGGCTGCCTCCTTCTTCGGCTCCTTGCGCGTAAGCGACGCCACGAGCTTTACCTCGTTCGTCTCGCGCTCGAAATCTTTCACCTCGGAGCCATCCTTCTTGATGGGTTCCGTCGTCTGGTTCAGGCTGGCTTGCATCGTCATGCGCTGCACCAGTCCGGTCTCAGGGTGATACCACATCGTCATCGTGCCCTTCATCACGCCTTTCGTGACACGCACAGCAGAGTCTTTGTCGTTAGTTGGCTGATAGAAGGCATCCTGATACGCCTCGATGTTCTGTTCGAAGGTCTGCGTGATTTTGTGGAGCTTGACGCCGTTCTGCTCTTCCACGCCCTCGTAGCGAGCGTTCATCGGGATTTTGAGTGCGTCGTTGCCCGCCCCGATAGCGCGGGTGAACTGCCAGGTCATTCCGTTCGTGAGCGGCTTCTCTGGCAGCTCGGTGGGGAACAGCAGCGTCGCCATATTGCGCGGGTCGAAACCGGGCAGCTGGAAGCCCATTAGACCGCCACCGCCCTGCAAACCATCGAGCTTGCCGTTCGGCTGCACGGTCGCCGTCGAGTCGGGGATGACATTCCGCGCCATATCCAGCCCAACGGGGAAGGGCTGCCCGTTGAACTCGGCTTCGAACGCTTCCAGTCCCGTCTTGACTGTCGCCTTGCCGCCGTCCTCCACTTTGTCTACCTGCATAAACAGGGTCATAATCAGCTTCAGTGTGCCCGCCATGCCCGCCGCGCCGGGAATGGGCAGGTTGCCGCTCAGTTCGACCGTCGCATCGTATAGTTCGCGCTGCTTCTCGGTGAATTTGAACTGCAGGCTCGTCGATTCTTGCGCCCAGACGGCGCTCGTGAACACGCATATCGCCACTAAACTCGCGAGTTTCCTCATAGCATCTGCCTCCTGCATCTGCGTTGATACGCGGAAAAAGTATACCTGCGCTTTTTTGACGCTTGAGTCGATTTTTGGTGTCAAGGGGAACCGATTACCGATTGCTATCGGCGCGTATCCGCTCCACAATTGCGCTCGTGGAACGCTCCGGATGCAAAGGCAGGATGACTACAAACCCGCCGTGCGCAATCACCGCCTCCGATTCAGGCAAATCCTGCTCCGTGTAGTCGCCGCCTTTCGCGTAGTAGGTAGGCTGGATCAGGTTCACTAACTCCACCGCCGTCGGTTCGTCGAAAATCGTTACATAGTCCACGCACTCCAGCCCCGCGAGGAGTTCGGCGCGTTCCCGTTCCGGGATGATGGGGCGCGATTCCCCTTTGAGCTGGCGCACAGAGTCGTCGCTGTTGACTCCTACCACCAACAAATCGCCCAGCCGTCGCGCCTCTTGCAGGTAACGCAGATGCCCCACATGGAGCAGGTCAAAACAGCCGTTCGTCAGCACAACCTTCTTGCCCGCCTCGCGCCACATGGGGGCGAGCTGCGCCAGTTGCTCGCGCGTGAGAAGCTTCGATTCGGGCGGACGCATGACTATGGTTGTTTCGCGCTTCGGTCGGGCGCAATCACCTCGATCTCGAACAGCTTGCTCCAGTTTTTACCCGTGACGAAGATGCGCTTGTTCTGGCGGTCGTAGGCGATGCCGTTCAGCACATCCTCCAGACCGCGATTAGGCACGGGCAAGCCTTCCATGTCAACCCATGCCTTCACCAAGCCCGATTGAGGGTCGATTCGGGCAATCATATCGCTGTGCCAGATATTCGCCCAGATTTCGCCCTCGATGTATTCCAGCTCGTTCAGGTTGCGAACGGGTTTACCCTGCGCCCGCACGGTGATTTTACGCACTTCCACAAACGTTTCGGGATCGCGGAAGGTGATTGTTTCGGAGCCGTCGCTCATGATCAGGTGCTTGCCGTCGTTGGTCAAGCCCCAGCCCTCGCCGTAGTAGCGGAACTGCGTCTCCTGTCGGAAGTTGTTGAGGCGATACACGAAACAGACGCCGTTCTGCCATGTGAGTTGGTAGATTCGGTCGCCGAAAATCGTGATTCCTTCGGCGAAGTATTCCCGTGCAAGCCGATGAATTTGCAGCACGCGCCCCGTGCGCAGCTCCACTTTGCGCAGCGACGACTGCCCGTTCAGTCCCGTGCTTTCATACAGATAGCCGTTGTGGAACTCCAGCCCTTGCGTGAAGGCGTTGTTATCGTGGGGGAAGGTGTTCACGATACGGTAGCGGTACACGGGGATCTCCGGCTCCGGTTCAGGGGGCGGAGTAGTGGTCTGGGGCGGCGGCTGGGAGGAGGGGGGCGCGCTGTTGCTCGCCATCTGACAGGCGTGCAACCCCAGCATCGCCGTCAACCCCAGTGCGCAACCCATTACCCAGCCTCGCCGAATCACCCGCATAGAATACCCCACAGCTCAAGCTAATACTTTCGCCAGCCCGCGCGGCATGCGAAGCTCGTCTTGCAGACACGCGAGCTGCTCCCACGCATAACCGACGCGCAGCACGGTCAACTCATCGAACGGCTTGCCGATAATCTGCAGACCGACGGGCAGGTCGTTCACGAAACCGCACGGGACGCTTAGCCCGGGCAATCCCGCGAGATTGACCGGAATGGTCAGTACATCGGCAAGCTTCATCGCAAGCGGATCGTCTACCAGCTCACCGAGTTTGAAGGCAGGCGTCGGCGTCGTGGGGCACACGAGCGCGTCGACTTGGCGGAACACCTCGTCGAACTGCTGACGCAGCAGGGTGCGCCCTTTCTGCGCCTTCAGGTAGAAAGCGTCATAGTAGCCCGACGAGAGCGCGTAGGTTCCGATGATGATGCGCTGAGTCACCTCTTTCCCGAACCCCGCCGCGCGCGTGGCTTCCATCATGCCGATGTGCCCTTTCTCTGCGCCGACGCGCAACCCGTAGCGCACGCCGTCATAGCGCGCGAGATTAGAAGAACACTCGGCAGGCGCGAGAATGTAATAAATCGCCAGCGACTGCTCCGCCATCGGCAGCGAGACCTCCTGCACCTCTGCACCGACCGACTCCAGCAACCCAATCGCTTTGCGCACGGTTTCGGCGACTTCAGGTTGAACACCCTGCGCGAAAAACTCCCTCGGCACGCCCAGCCGTATGCCCTTGATGTCTTCGATAAGCGCGTCGCGGAAGTCAGGGGTATGTAAATTGACGCTGGTGGCGTCGTGGGGATCTTTGCCCGCGATGGCGTTGAGCATGATAGCGCAATCCTCGACAGTTTTCGTGATGGGTCCGATTTGATCCAGCGAGGAGGCGTAGGCGACGAGTCCATAGCGGCTCACGCGCCCGTAGGTGGGCTTGAGACCGACGACGCCGCAGAAGGCGGCGGGCTGCCGAATCGAGCCGCCTGTGTCGGAGCCGAGCGTTGCATACGCCATATGCGCGGCGACCGCCGCTGCCGAGCCGCCCGACGAACCGCCCGGCACACGCTCCAGATCCCACGGATTGCGCGTCGGATGGAACGCCGAGAACTCGGTGGACGACCCCATCGCGAACTCATCCATATTGAGCTTGCCGACGAACACCGCGCCCGCCTCACGCAGGCGTTTGACCACCGTCGCGTCGTAAGGGGGGACGAAGTTATGCAGAATCCGTGAGGCGCAGGTGGTGCGCACGCCCGCCGTGCAAAGGTTGTCTTTGAGCGCAATCGGCACACCCAGTAGCGGGCTGCGCTCGCCCGAATCGAGGCGCGCCTGCGCCTGTCGTGCCATCTCCAGCGCGAGTTCAGGCGTCGGAGTGATGAACGCCTGTACCTGCGGCTCTGCCACGCTGATATGCGTCAGCACCGCTTCCGTCAGCTCGACGGCGGAAATCTCGCGATTCTGCAGTTTCTGGCTGATTTCGGCAAGGCTCAGGCTCAGCAGTTCGTTCATGTTTCCCTCCGTTCGTCGGTGGGGACGCCGACGCTACGCACAGCGAGTTCGTAGCGTCGGCGTCCCCGCCGACGGCATCGCTACTCCTCCACAATGCGCGGCACGATGAACAGCCCGTCGCGGGCTTCTGGGGCGTTGGCAAGCGCCTGCTCACGCGGAAGCGTTTCGCCCACTACGTCCTCGCGAAAGGCGTTGAACACGGGAATCGAGTGCGAGGTCGGCTCCACCTCGTCCAGCGGCAACGCCTGCAGGCGTTCGAAATGCTCCATCAGCGCGTTGATGGGGCGCATCAGCTCGATGAGTTGCGCGTCGCTCAGCTCCAGCCGCGCCAGTTTCGCCGTATGCCGCATCTGCTCTAAGGTGAGTGCCATCGCACCTGCAAGTATACCCTGCTCAGTCGCTCTCTTTCAGCCCGATAAGCCAGATTGGGCAAGCAAATATCTGCCTATAGGTTTCGAGGTCACGCTTTACAACACTAATTCGCGGAATATTTCTGCCATTTACCGTGTCGTCGTACACGATTTCCACGCCCACATCAATACTGCCCTGATTGTAAGCCAGTAGAAACTTTAGAAAATCGTTATAGCAATCTGCGCGATCGGACATCTGGATCTCGACGGCAACGCGCTCCTTTTGTAGGTCGAAACGTAGCTGAGGACATTCGGGTGTGGGGTGCTGTTCGTGTTGCCATCCGCGTTGCCTAAGCAGCTTCGCGAGAAGTTTTGCGGGCGTGGGACGCACTGCTCTGCCCAATCGTGTATCCAATTGCGCAATTGCTCCCTGAATGTCCTCAAACTGTTCAGGAAAGTGCTGCTGCAGAATCGTTTTAGCGAACTTGAAGTCGTACTCCGTATAACGCATGCCATTTTCATTCACCTTGAGTCTCGAACATCCTTCCTATACGGCCTATTCCCCAAGTTTTTCTAATGCCGCCCGACCCCATCGCATTAACTTCTCCCACAGCAGGTCGGGATTGATGGGTTTGCTAAGGTAATCGTCCATCCCGCACTGGAGACACGTTTCGCGGTCGCCTTCGAGGGCGTTCGCGGTAAGCGCGATAATCGGGATGTGCAGTCCGCGCGGCGCTTCGTAAGCGCGGATCCGCCGCGTGGCTTCGTAGCCGTCCATCTCAGGCATCTGGCAGTCCATCAGCACCAGG
>JAOAES010000181.1 GCA_026416655.1 Fimbriimonadales bacterium | reverse complement strand
TCTCGCGCCTGTGCGAACACAGGAAACAGAATCGCCGCCAGTATCGCGATGATGGCGATGACCACCAAAAGCTCAATGAGCGTAAAGCCTGTGCGTTTCATAGAATCACCTTCTACCGTGGCTTGAGCGTCCCGCTCAAGCACAGTTTTACGCGGCACGGGCGGGGACGCCCGTGCCACGGTTCACTTTATTTCCGTCGGCGCAGCCCGACCAGACCCGCCAAGCCCGCGCCCAACGCGAACAGGCTTGCCGGCTCTGGCACGAACTCCAGCGTGTAGTCCACCGAGTCGTTCAGGGCGGTTCCGTCCCATGCAAGCGCGTTCACGAGGCGGAACTTGAACTTCAGCGGGTTGTCGCGCGTCGGCAGCCGATCTGTTGCGAAAATGATATGCTGATGCACGGCGTCAGGGTCATTCGGGTCAAAAGTCAGCGTCCATGTACCGGGCAACCCCTCGCCGAAGATGGGGTCGTCCTCGCCTTCAATCACGCCGACGAGGTTCGGGGAGATGAACAGCTGCTGAATAGTGACCTGGCGCAGCTGGGGCGTGCTGGAACCGTCCTCGAAGTGAAAGTCCCAGCCCACATCGACGCCGAACAGTCCCGGCAACAGTTCTTCAAGGTCGTACTGCAGCGTGTAGGGCGGTTCGGCGAGTTCGTGCGGCTCCACAACCGCCGCCGCGCCGTTCATCACGCCGAGATGGATGTCCTCATGCTCATGGTCGTGCTGTGCAAACGATACGCTCATCAGCGCAGTCAGTGCGATGCTCAGTCCAAGCGTTGTTAAGCGTTTCATCGTGTGTATCCTCCTTTCGGGGGGATTTATTGGGCGCCCTCCCCGACAGCGCCGAAGTTGAACAGAATGATGAGAAGGTCCGCGTCATCGACCACGCCGTCGCCGTTCACGTCCGCCTCGAAGTGGTTGGAGCCGAAAGCGAACAGCACCTGCAGCAAATCGGCGTCGTCGATCACATCGTCGCCGTTAATGTCGCCCAGCATGGCGAACTCCCAGTTGCGCGTGTGTGCGCCGGTCAGGTTCAGGTTGTTCACGCGCCGCGAGAGGTGCTTGCTGAGCTTGGCGACTACCGTGTAGGTTCCCGCGGGCTGGTTGAAGCCCACCATGTAAGGGTAGATAGCGGTGGGATTGGGGGGCAGGGTGCTTTGCGCAAGCGTGTTGCCGCCCTGTCGCAGCTGTACAGTCAGACGTAGGTCGTACAGGTTGCCCTGATAGCCCGACGCGGGCGATACGGCGCCAAACAGGCGCAACGGGTTGCCCGCCACCATATAGACGCGATAGGCATAGGGCATATCCTGCAGCGCAGCGCCGCCCCGTGCCACGGCGTTCACGCCCCGTACATCCCACACATACACTCCCGGCGACTGCGCTGCGAAGATGAAATGGTGGTGGGGCGTGCCCCCTGTGGGCAGGTCGAAGAAGTTGCGACAGCCCGACTCGCAAAACACATTCCCGAAGCCCGACTTCGAGCCGACTAAGCCGGGCGAAATCCACACCTGCTGCACGCGGCAGAACTGCAGGTCGGGCAAGCCGGTGCTGTAGTCGAAGTAAAAGTCCATCCCCACATCGAGAATGAACCTGCCCAGCACGCTGGACATCTGCCGCACGGGGTGTGGCTGCGGCTGGACTACCTCCACGCGATTACTGCTCCTGCCGAATAGCAGATCGGCGTCATGCTGCGCCGTTGTCATGCCAAGTGTTATGCCAGCGATTGCGATGAGTGCCGCCATTTTCATAATTCGAACCTCCTGAGACGCCCGTGAGGGCGTGCGTTCGTATGATGTTGAAACAAGTACAGACGCGCAAGAAGGCGTCTACGGAGAAACGGTCAGAGAGGTTGCACTTCAGATAGGCGGCGCGCGGGGGATAAGCGGTTGAACATCGGAATCGTCGGGGGTAAAGGATACACTGAGGTTTGGAAGCGTTTGCTGGTCGCCCCAGTAAATGACAGGCGCGTGAAGCGCGTCGTGCAACGCGGGCGGCTTAGGCGCGGGCGTTTTTTGCAGCACACACGCCAGACAGTCGCCGTGATGCGCTTGCAGTGGGTTATGCGTGAGCGGGTGCAGCAGGCTGACCGAGAGGAACAAGGTCGCCCACAGCACACTTAGCAGTTGCGCCGTGCGAATCGCCCAGCGTCGCATCCCGACAAAGTATACCCCAGAGAGACGTTTTGCTGCTCCATTAGGGGTTGAAAGGCGCTTGCTCTCCCTCTAAAACCTGTCGCCCCCTCTCACTTCCGGCTTTCACTGCAGGGAAAGGTTTGAACCAATAATGTGTGCCCCTTTTACTAATGCTGTTGCTGGCACAGGCACACGCTCCAGCATTGTCTTTGTCAAGTGCGGCGTGAAGTCCCGATACAACGCCCCCAAGTACGCCTGCACGCGCTCACTGTTCAAGTACTGTTCCACCCCCTCCCAATCCACTTGCATCCCCTCGCGCGGCAGCAGGTGATACTCCTCCCGCCACGGATAGCATCGCCAGTCCACTGCACAGATGAGCCGCGCGCCCTTCGTGTGCCCCACTACCAAGTGCGGCTCTGCATACCACTGTCGCAACTTGGGTGCATCTTCGCGGCGCATCCACCAGCCGCTGTAGCAGGTGTCATAGTCAATCCGCCCTACCGACAGGTTGCGCCCTGTTAGCACGGGCACATACCCCGCCTTCGGCTCCGTGCGGATTAGCCCACTCCTGCGAAACTCAGG
>JAOAES010000117.1 GCA_026416655.1 Fimbriimonadales bacterium | reverse complement strand
CCTATTCCGGAGCGTCCTGACCGCCATGTGGTGCAACAGTATCTGGACGCGGCGCGCTGGCTGGGCGCATCGGGCGAGTTTCCCGATTTATACGCCTCGCCGGACGACGCGAACCTGCCTGAGCCGCCGGTGGAGTTCCCGCTCTATGTGCCCGACGAGGCGCGCCAGCAGGTCGCCTACAAGCTGGCGCAACTCGGCGCGGACGGCAAGCCCCTCATCAGCATGAACCCCTCCGCAGGCAGGGAGTGGAAACGCTGGGACATCGCGAAGTTCGCCGAACTCTCGGATCGAATCGAGGCGGAGTGGGGCGTGCCAGTCGTGTTTGTGGGCGGACCGGGCGATAAGCCCCTTGAGGAACGCCTGCGTGAACTCAAAAAGCGTCCCCTGCGCAGCCTGATTGGGCGCACTACGCTCAAAGAAGCGATGGCGGTAGTGGAACGCTCCGCTGTGCATATTTGCGGCGACACGGGCACAGCGCACATCGCAGCGGCGTTTCGAGTGCCCGTCGTGTCGCTCTACGGTCCCACCAGCCCCGACCGCACGGGACCTTACGGGCAGCGCGCTCGCGCCCTGTATAAGCGTCCACTCTGTACCGCCTGCCCGCCCGACAAGTGCATGCGCAAGGAGTGCCTGCAGTGGATTACGGTCGACGAGGTGATGGCGGCGGTGCAGCCGCTGCTCAGGAGTGCGGGGGCGATTGCTCCTCGCTCGTGAGCGCGTTCAGGGGCAGCAGGTGTCCCAGCTTCTCGGCTTTCGTGCGCAGGTAACGGATGTTGTAAGGCGTCGGGGGCGAGACGAGCGGCACATGCTCCACAATCTCCAGCCCGTAGCCCTCCAGCCCCGCGATTTTCTTGGGGTTGTTGGTCATCAAGCGGATTTTGCGCACGCCTAAGTCCACCAGCACCTGCGCGCCCAGTCCGTACTCGCGCAGGTCAGGCTTGAAGCCCAGCGCTTGGTTCGCCTCGACGGTGTCCAGCCCGTGTTCCTGCAGGTGATAGGCGCGCAGTTTGTTCACGATGCCGATACCGCGCCCTTCCTGCAGGATGTAGACCAGCACGCCGCGCCCCGCTTCGGCGATTTTGCGCAAAGCAAGCTCCAGTTGCGAACCGCAATCGCACCGCAGCGAGCCGAGCAAATCGCCCGTGAGGCAGCTGGAGTGCATCCGCACCAGCACGGGTTCGCCATCGTCCACTTTGCCCATCACCAGCGCGAGGTAGGGGTTCGGGTCGACTTCCGACTCGTAGGTGTAGACAGTGAACTCGCCGTAGCGGGTAGGCAGGAACACGGGCGGCGCGGCGCGTCGAATGAGTTTCTCGTGCTGACGACGGTAAGCGATGAGATCGGCGATGGTGAGAATCTTCAGTCCGTGCTTGCGGGCGATTTCGATGAGCTGGGGCAGGCGCGCCATCGAGCCGTCCTCGTTCAGGATCTCGCAAATCACGCCCGCGGGGAACAGCCCTGCCAGGCGCGCGAGGTCGACGGCGGCTTCGGTATGCCCCGCGCGGCGCAGCACCCCGCCCGGCGCAGCCCGCAGGGGAAACACATGTCCGGGGCGCACGAAATCGTCGGGTTTGGCGTTCGGGTCGCAGAACTTCTGGATGGTGAGCGCGCGGTCAAACGCCGAGATGCCCGTGCTGATGCCTTCGCGGGCGTCGATGGCTTCCGCCATCGGCGTGCCGAACTGCGCAGTGTTCGCTTTGGTCATCATCGGGATGCCCAACTCATCGAGGCGTGCGCCGTCCGTCGGCAGGCAGAGCAAACCGCGCCCGTGTACCACCATGAAGTTCACCGCTTCGGGCGTGACTTTCTCCGCTGCCATCAGGAAGTCGCCCTCGTTCTCGCGGTCTTCGTCATCGACCACGATGAGCATGCCCCCCGCGCGAATAACCTCGACGGCTTCCTCGACGGTTGCAAACACCTGCGGGTCGCGCTCCGTCGTTTCCGGTTTCACGCCCTAATTATACCTACAGGACACTTCGCTGCCTGCGCAGCACCGCCGCAGCCTGACCTCATCTTACCGAAGATATCTCACCATCCCTCCCGTCATCTTCAGCGGGGAGAAGTGCCGGGTCAGGTAGCGCATCTCGGGCAGCAGTCGGCGCACGGTCTTGCCCCCCAGTTTCAGGCTCGGCGCAGCCAGAAACTCCATCAGCCAGTCGGTAATCCGATGCACTCGCTCGCTGTAGGGATACCACCATAGTTCGGGCTTGCCCGTGTAGACCTCGCTGACGTACTGTGGCTGGACAAGTTCATACAGTCCGAACTCGCCGTGCGTGCGTCCGACGCCGGAGTCCTTGAATCCGCCCCATACGCCGTAGCTGTCGCCATACGCCACGATATGGGAGTTCACGCTGACGGAGCCGCATTCGAGCATGGGCGCGAGCCGCTGTGCCTTGCGCGGATCGCGCGTCCATATCGACGCCGTCAGTCCAAACGCGCTCGCGTTCGCCTTGCGCACCGCTTCTTCCGCGCTGTCAACAGGCTGCACCATCACCAGCGGTCCGAACGTTTCCTCCTGCATGCCGAGCATCTCATCGGTGGCATCGGCGACGAGCGTTGGTTCATGGTAGAGTTCGCCCAGGTCAGCGCGTACGCGCCCGCCCAAGAGGACGCGCCCGCCTTTCATGCAGGCGTCCTCGATATGCCGTTGCACGCGCTCCAACTGGAATCGGGCGACGACGGGTCCCATGTCGGTCTCCGAGTGGAGCGGGTGTCCGACTCGAATTTGGGCGAGTTCTCCGTGCAGGGCGTTCAGAAACGGCTCGTAGAGTCGCCGTTCCACGTAGACGCGCTCGACGGAGGCGCAGGTCTGCCCAGCGTTGACCATCGCCGCCCAAGCGATGCCCTGCGCGGTGTGTTTCAAATCGGCATCTGAAAGCACAATCGCGGGGTCTTTACCGCCGAGTTCCAGAATGACTTTTTTGTTCGTTTGGGCGGCTTGCTCAGCGACGCGCCGCCCGATGGGCACACTGCCCGTAAAAATCACGCCGCGCACTGTGGGGTGGGCAAGCATCGCCTCGCCCTGCGGTGCGCCGCCCTGAACGACCTGCACCAGCCCCTCCGGAAAGCCCGCCTGTTCGAACAGTTCCACAATCTTCGCGCCGGTAAGCGGGGTCAGCGGCGAGGGTTTCAGCAGCGCGGCGTTGCCCGACAGCGTGAGCGCCATCAACTGGGTCATCGGAATGGTGAACGGGTAGTTCCACGGGGCAATCACTGCCCACACGCCATAGGGGTGAAAGTAGTAGGTGCTGCGTCGGTCGCTAAAAAACGGGTTTTTGGAGCGCACACGGCGGGGTTGCAGCAGACGCACGCCTTCATACATCAGGAACGCACTCACGTCGAGGGGTGGGAATAACTCCACAATCATCGCCTCGATACACGGTTTGCCCTGCTCACGCGCGACCAGCTCGGCAATAGCGTGGCGCTCGCGAAGAATCAGCCGCTTCAGACGACGCAGCGGCTCGACGCGCTCAGGCAACGGAACCTCGCGCCATGCCAGAAACGCTCGATGCGCTCGCTCCACCATCGAGCCGATATGCGCTGTGGGCGTGACCGCGACCTCCCCCACTACGCTGCCGTCCGCAGGACTTTTGACGACGATGCGTTCCATGCCTTTTCAAGATTCGAACGAGAGTTCGAAAATTCCTGCTACGGAAACACAATCACTTGACAAGGTACAATTGTGAAGCGAGGTGCGCCCGTGCGATTAGAGGAATTTCGACAGCGAGTGGAAGCGGAGTTCGGTCCCAAACTGCAAAACGCCACGCCCGCGAATGTGCGCGAGTTTCTCGACAGGCTCCAGCAGGAGGCGTGGGACAATCAGCGACGCCACAGCGAGCGATATGTCATGCCCGAAGAGAACGCCCGTACTTATGAGGAGGTCATGAAAGAGTTCTTCGTCGATGTACTGGAGCTGCCTGCGGAGAAGGCGGTAATGCTGTTGTGGACGCTCGCGCTGGATTTGACCTTTGCGGCGATAGAGCATCAGTATTCGGAGGTGCTGGACCCGCTGTTCCGTACGGCGGAGCCGACGGACTAAGCCTCGCGGTGGGGCGACAGCTCTGCCTCGACCCAGACCGCCGCTGCGTGCCAGAACGCCGCGCCCGTTAGCCCCACGCCCGCGATAACCTGTAGCCAGTTGTTGGCGACATAGTGGGTGTAGGTGAAGTTCGCGAAATACAGCCCCAGCGCGACCATCAACAGCGCGACCGCCCACTCCGGCGGACGGCGTCGCCCCATGCCAAGCGCACTCACGATGCACAGTGCGCCCAGTAGAAACCACAAAAACCGCTCCACTATCCCCAGCCCGCCGAAGGGCAACTCCAGCCATGTGGCGACCGACTTGATAATGAAATAAAGCCCCAGCCCGTAGGCGAACAGGATGAGCAGCCGATGGCGAACGGCAGGCAAAAAGAAGCCCAGTCCCGCCAGCAACGCGAGCAGCAGCGCGTGGCGGCGGAGCATGGGCACTTCCTGCAGCAAAAACACCGCCACAACCCCCGCCGTCGCCGTCAGAAACGGCAACCAGCGCAACCGCCACGCATCCGACTTGAGCCACGAAGCCATCAGTTCGGGTTCAGCAACTCGTTCAGCTGATGCTCAATCTCGGCAAGCGACTCTTTCGCCTGCTCGATCTGTTTCACCACCGATTCGGGCGCGGTTCCGCCCAGAATCGTCCGCGCCCGCACCGCGCGCTCCGGGTCAATCGCTTCCAGCGCGTCCGCCTCGAAACGCGGATGATGACGCTGTAGCGTCTCGGCGTCTAAATCTTCCAGCGCGATTCCCCGCTGCAGGCACTCGCGCACAATCTGCCCCACAACCTGGTGCGCCTCGCGGAACGGTACGCCCTTGCGCACGAGGTAGTCCGCCAGTTCCGTGGCGGTGGAGAAGTCTCCCCGCAGCGCGGCGCGCATCCGCTCGGTGTTCCAACGCGCCTGCGCCAGCATATCGCTCATCAGGCGCACGGAGGGCGTCACGGTGTCCATCGTCGCAAATAGCAGAGGCTTATCGTCCTGCATATCGCGATTGTAGGTGAGCGGTAGCCCTTTGAGCAACGCGAGGATGCTTGTCAGGTTGCCGATAGCCAGCGCGCTGCGCCCCCGAATCAGCTCGGCGATGTCTGGGTTCTTCTTCTGGGGCATGATGCTGCTGCCTGTGGTGTGTTCATCCGAAAGCTCGACATAACCGTATTCCGGGGCACTCCAGAGGATCAGCTCCTGCGCGAGGCGACTGAGATGCACCATCAGCAGTGCGCCGACGAACAGGTACTCGGCGATGAAGTCGCGGTCGGACACGGCGTCCATGCTGTTGGGCGTGGGCGCGGCGAAGCTGAGTTCGGCGGCGAGCAGCTCGCGGTCGATGGGGAAGGTCGTTCCCGAAAGCGCGCCTGCCCCCAGCGGACAGAGGTTCATGCGCACGCCCGCCTGCGTCAGCCGCGCCAAATCGCGAATGAACGCCCAGCAGTGCGCCATCAGATGGTGTCCCAGCGTCACGGGCTGCGCATGCTGCTGGTGCGTCAGCCCGGGCATCAGTGTCTCTTTGTGCTGTTCGGCGAGTTGCATCAGCTGCGAGCAGAGTCCGAACAGGGCGCGGGCGAGGTCGGTGGTGCGCTCGCGCAGCCACAGGCGCACTTCGGTCGCCACGAGGTCGTTGCGGCTGCGCCCCGTGTGCAGTTTGCCCGCCAGCGCGCCGATTTTCTCGTACAGGCGGGCTTCGACGGCGGTGTGGATGTCTTCATATTCGTCGAAGGGGAGCCATTCGCCCTCTTCGATTTCGGCGTGGATTTCGAGCAGGGCGTCGACGATGCGGTTCGCCTCGTGCGCGCTGAGCATGCCCGTGATGCCCATCATGCGGGCGTGCGCCGCGCTCGCCTGCAACTCCTGTTTCCAGAGCCGAATATCGTGCTGGAGCGAGAAGGAATACGCCTCCGCCTCGGGCGAGAGCTTGCCCTCGAAGCGCCCGCCCCACATTTTCATTGGTTCGCGATTGAGCATCGAGGGGGATTATACCTGCTGCGGGGATTGCGCGAGCGCGTGCGCAAGGCGTCGCTGTGGGGCAGAGAGGGCATAGTCGCCCAGCTCGTCCGGCGTAATCCACTCGACGGCGACATACTCCCCACGCTGCGCCTCGCCCGACCGCCACACGCAGAGATAGCCGTAAAGCTGGATTCTGGAGTAGGTCACGGTGTGCTTGACCGTCGCCAGAATGCGGGACGGTTCGGCTTGCACGCCGACCAGTGCGGCGGCACGCAGGGCGACAGTTTCGAGACTCTCGCGTCCCTGACGCGCGGCGCGGGGGAACTCCCATAGTCCGCCCCAAAGCCCCTCCGTCGCCCGTTGCGCTAGCAGGAACCGCCCGTCGCGCTCGATAATCGCCGAGACATCGACGACCTGCCGGGTGGGGACGCGACGGCTCGGTTCGGGCACGGCGGTCGGCTGCCCCCGCTGATACGCGGCGCACAGATGGCTCACGGGACACTCGCTGCAACGCGGCTGCGTCGGCGTGCAAACCGTCGAACCGAGTTCCATGATTGCCTGATTGAAATCGCCCGGTCGCTGCGGGTCGATGAGTTGCTCGCTGATGCGCCAGAGCTGTTTCTGCGCGGGGGCGGCTTTCAGGTCGCCCTTGAGCCAGAGCAGCCGCGCCAGCACGCGGATTACATTCCCGTCCACGACGGGCGTCGGCTGTCCGAAGGCGATGCTTGCAATCGCGCCTGCCGTGTATGCACCGATTCCGGGTAGCTCGCGCAGGCGGTCGGCAGTGGCGGGCAGTCGTCCGCCGTTCTGCACAATCATGCGCGCTGCTTTGTGCAGGTTCCGCGCCCGTGCGTAGTAGCCCAGCCCTTCCCAGTAGCGCAGCACCTCCTCCAGCGGCGCGTCCGCCAACGCCTGCACATCGGGGAACCGCGCGATGAACCGCTCGAAGTAGGGGATGACCGTCGCCGTCTGCGTCTGCTGCAGCATCACCTCCGAAATCCATACGCGATAGGGATCGGGGTTGTCGCGCCACGGAGTAGGACGCTTATGCGCCTCGAACCAGCGCAGCAACGCACGACGCAGCTCGTTAACCCACTCGGCATGCAGGATAATGTCGAGCATGGCAGGTTATGGATACGCTTCTACCACTTCATCCGCCTCCACCGCCTCCTCCCGCCGATACTGGCACTCGGCGTTGCTACAGGCAATCAGGCGCATTTCGCGACGCTTGCTCGCCTTCTCCACCAGCGGCGCGTTGCATTCGGGGCACAGTTCGCCTGTTGGCTTGTCCCAAGTGAGCAACTTGCATTCGCGATTGGAGCAGGCATAGAAGGCGCGCCCCTTCTTGGACTTGCGTTGAATCACCTCGCCCGTGCCACAGAGTGGGCAGGTTATGCCCGTCGCGCCTGCGGGCAGCGTGGTCTTGCAATCGGGATAGCGCGAGCAAGCCAGAAACTCACCGTAGCGCCCGCTGCGCAGCACCATCGGCGCGCCGCAAGTAGGGCAAAGTCGCTCCGTCTCCACAACAGGAATCTGCACACGGTCGTCGCTCTGCATCGCCACGCGCATCTTTTGCTGGAACGGCTGATAGAACTCGCGCACCACCTGCACCCAGTCGGCTTTGCCCTCTTCCACCTCGTCCAGCTCCTCTTCCATGCGGGCGGTGAAGGGCACATCGAACAGGTCGGGGAAGTATTTCACGAGGTAGTCGTTCACCACCTCGCCGAGCGGCGTGGGCTTGAAGGCGCGGTTCTCCAGCGTCACATAGCCGCGTTCCTGAATGGTGGAGAGAATCGTCGCGTAGGTGCTGGGGCGTCCGATGCCGTTTTGCTCTAAGGTTTTGACCAGCGTGGCTTCGGTGTAGCGGGGCGGGGGCTGCGTGAAGTGTTGCGACGGCGTGAGCTTGAGCAGGTCCAGCAGCTCGCCCTGCTGCAGCGGGGGCAGCGGCGGCAACTCATCTTCGTCGCGCTCCTGTGTGTCCTTGCCCTCTTTGTACAGGCTCAGGAAACCGTCGAACAGCACCACCGTGCCCGACGCGCGAAACAAATACTCTTTGGCGCGGATGTTGACGCTGGTGACCTCCAGCAACGCTTCCGCCATCTGGCTCGCCACGAACCGTTTCCAGATGAGTTCGTACAGGCGGTACTGTTCGGGCGTGAGGTAGGGGCGCACCGATTCGGGCGTGCGGTTCACATCGGTCGGGCGGATGGCTTCGTGGGCGTCCTGCGCTTGGCTGCGCGTCTTGTACTGGCGCGGCTTGTCGGGCAGGTAGTCGGGCGCATAGTGTTGCTGGATGAACTCGCGCGCCATCTGCAACGCCTCGTTGGACAGGCGTACCGAGTCGGTGCGCATGTAGGTAATCAAGCCGACGGAGCCTTCGCTGCCCAGGTCTACACCCTCGTACAGTTGCTGCGCGATTTGCATCGTGCGCTTGGCGGAGTAGCCGAGCTTGCGCGAGGCTTCCTGCTGCAGCGTGCTGGTGATGAAGGGGGGCGGGGGTGTGCGCCTGCGCTGCCGCTTCTCCACCGACTCCACGATGTAGGTTGCGCCCTGCAGGTCGTTCAGCACGGCTTGGGCGTCCGCTTCGGTCTTGAGTTCGATCTTGGCGTCGCCCTTGCCCCGCAGCTCGGCTTCGAAGGGGAAATGCTCTTTTTTGGGTGTGAGCGTGGCAGTGATTTTCCAGTACTCTTCGGGGGTGAAGGCGCGGATTTCGCGTTCGCGCTCCACAATCAGCCTCACGGCGACGGTCTGCACGCGCCCCGCGCTGAGCGGTTTGCGCCCGCCGCGCGTCTTGCGCCACAGCAGGGGGCTGACCTCGTAGCCCACCAGCCTGTCCAGCACGCGCCGCGCCTGCTGCGCGTTCACGCGGTGCATATCAATCACGCGCGGGTTCTGCAGGGCGCGTTGCACGGCGTTGGCGGTGATTTCGTTGAACTCGATGCGCTGCGCGTTCTGAAGGTTCAGGGCTTGCTGGATGTGCCACGCAATCGCCTCGCCCTCGCGGTCGGGGTCGGTGGCAAGATAAACCATCGGCGCGCCCTGCGTTACGGCTTGTAGGCGTTTGAGCGTGTCGCGGCGGTCGGGCAGCGTCGTGTAGGTGGGCTTGAAATCGTTGTTCACATCCACGCCGAGCTGCGACTTGGGCAGGTCGCGCACATGCCCCATCGACGCCTCGATCGTGTAGGCGTTGCCGAGAATTTTCGCCAGCGTGCGCGTCTTGGCGGGCGATTCCACGATAATCACGGGCTTGCCCGACGCGACGGGCGCGGCTTTGGACTGCGCCTTCGTTCGCGTGGACGCGCCCGACTTGCGCGCAGTGGTCTTAGTGGAACGTGTCGTCTTCTTTGCCATAGCGGTCTACCCACAAGATACGGGCAAGCAATTTACCTGATAGGGGCGGGCGATGTCAAGCGGGGGAAATCTGAAGGCTCACACGCGCCCGGTCGCATTCGCCACCGGCGCAGGACTCAGCGCCGACGCCAGCACGCCAAAACCGGGCGCGTAGAATACGGAGGACGGCTCGCCCGAAAGCGGTATCCCTGCCGCGTCGGTCAGGTTCTGTTCGAGTTCCAGAATCGAAGCGGGCTGGATAGCGTAGGGCAGGTGCGCCACCTCACCGCGATAGATTCTGCCCTGATGCGCCGTGAACAGCGTGTAC
>JAOAES010000113.1 GCA_026416655.1 Fimbriimonadales bacterium | reverse complement strand
GCAACCCGGCGAGCGTGGAGAAACCCAACGAGCAATGCTGGAAGCCACGCTCGGCAGTGTTCCCGACTCCATCGACGACGCCGCCCTGCAAGCCGTGCAGGAGTTCGGCAGGCACCTGATGCAGGGACTCGCCCTCGCGTTCGGCAATCTCACCAGCAAGACCTTCACGCCTGAACAGGTCGTCGCACGCTACGAACCCGTAACCTTCCCACCCAACTTTCTCACAGTAGATGAAGTCATCGCCACCCGCTTCACGGTTCAGATACCCAATCGCACACCATTTACCCTGACCTGGATGCTCACCGAGAATCTGGCGCGTACCCTGCTGGGCATGCCCCCTGCAGAGGAAGACCCGCTCGCCTCGCTCATGAATATCCCCGAACCGACGGCGCCGTCATCCAATACGCCCGCGCCGATGGCGTTCAACCCCTTCGCAGAGACCGACGACACACCGGAACGCAATATTGACTTGCTCCTCGACATCCCGCTGGAGGTCTCGGTGGAGCTGGGGCGCGTGACGATGCTGGTGCGCGAGCTGCTGGAGGTGGGCACCGGCTCTATCGTGGAGCTGCAGAAAGCGGCGGGCGAACCCGTCGAGGTACTGGTGAACGGCAGGCTGATTGCCCGTGGCGAGGTGGTCGTCGTGGAAGACAACTTCGCGGTGCGGATTACCGAGATTCTTTCCCCTGTGGAGCGCGTGCAGCGATTGGGAGCGTGAGCAAGATGGCGCATTTAGGGGCTTGCATCGCGGCTTTACTACTGGCAATTTTATCCGCTTCTGCTCAGCAAAACGCGCCGACTCAACTGGAGCCAGGGGCGTTTGGCACGCGGGCGGGCGCGCCGATTCAGCGCGTCGCGGCGCCCGACGGTGAATCGTTCGGTTGGGCGCAACTCGGCGTCGCGCTCTTGATTGTCGCGGCGGGACTGCGCTGGGGACTGCCGAAGCTCCTGCGCTGGGCGGGCAAAACGGGCGACGGCTCGCCTGTCGATGGGCAGATAAAGATTATCGAGACACGCAGCGCGGTCGGAGGCAGCCTGATGCTGGTCAAAGCGCGCGATAAACTCCTGCTAATCGGCGCGACGGCGCAGGGAATGCAGCTCTTAGCCGACCTGACCGACACCCTTCCCAAACCGGAGCCGACAGCTCCGAGCGTGAGCGCGTTCGAGCAGATTCTCCGTCATGCACAGCCTGTTGCGCCCCCGCCCGACTTACAAGCCGAAGCCGCCGCGCAGGTGCAAACCCGCCTGCAACAGACCCGGGCGCGGTTGCAGAGCCTGATAGGAGGTGGGAGGTGAAGGTGTTGTTTAGCCCTCACCCCCTCGCCCTCTCTCCCACGCTGGGGGAGAGGGGGAACCTGACTCCCCTCTCCCACACCGTGGGAGAGAGGGTGAGGGCACGACGACAATTGCAACCCCGCTTAGTATTACTCCTGACTCTCGTATTCCTGTTCCTTCCCTCGCTCGCCCTCGCACAAGAAACTATCCCCCTCCCCCGCGTGAGTGTGGAGGTCGGAACCGCACGCAACCCGCAGGAGGTTTCCACCTCGCTGCAGATTCTGGCGATGCTGACCCTGCTGTCGGTTGCGCCTTCAATCCTGCTGATGATGACCGCCTTCACACGCATCGTAATTGTGCTTTCCTTCCTGAAGAGCGCGCTGGGTGCGCCCAACATCCCGCCGACGCCCGTGATAATCGGGCTGAGCTTGTTTTTGACCTTCTATGTGATGTCGCCGACGCTGGACGACATCAACCGCAACGCCCTGCAGCCCTACATGAAACAGGAGATTACTTTTGCCCAGGCGTTAGAGCGCGCCGAGAAACCGGTTCGCGCGTTCATGCTACGCCAGACCTACACGGAAGATCTGAACCTGTTTATCCGTTTGAGCAAGCAGCCGCCGCCACAGTCGCCTGATGAACTACCGCTGACCACGCTGATTCCCGCGTTCATGCTCAGCGAACTCAAGACGGCGTTCATTATCGGCTTTTACATCTATATCCCGTTTCTGATTATCGACCTCGTGGTGGCGAGTATTCTGCTCTCGATGGGGATGATGATGTTGCCGCCGGTGGTGGTTTCGATGCCGGCGAAGCTGCTGGTGTTCACGCTGGCGAACGGCTGGGGCGTACTGGCGCAGTCGCTGGTGCAGGGCTTTCGGTGATGTATACTCTACGCGGGAATGCTCTGGGTTGTCGTGCAGGCGGTTCTATTGCTCATCTACGGCTACGCGCTGATTACGACGCCTGCGGTAGAGTGGGGCGCAATCCGCTGGCTCGGCGCGCCGCTGATACTCGTAGGGGCGGCGCTCGGTATGCCTGCGCTGATAGCGCATGGACGTAAACTGACGCCGCTGCCTGAACCCAACCGCACTCTGGGGCTGAAAACCACAGGCGTCTACGCGCATATCCGCCACCCGATGTATACAGGACTGCTCTTACTGGCGTTTGGATTAGCGATTCTTTTCCAAAAGCCGTGGGGCGTTGCGCTGGCGGTTGCGCTAACGGTTTTCTTTAACCTGAAAGCCCGCGAGGAGGAGCGACGCCTGAGCCGTTGCTACCCCCAATATGCCGACTACCAGCGCATCACGGGGCGGTTCCTGCCGCGCTGGAAAAAGTGAGTGCGACATCCTCGGCGGGGACGCCGACGCCACGTACGCTTCGTGTAGCGTCGGCGTTCCGCCAACGACATCACGGCGTTGGCTCAGAGAGCTGTTAGTACAGCGCTCGCCTGAGCGGTTGATACCGCTACGCTTGCGCCAACGCCTGATCCAGGTCGGCGATGATGTCCTCCACATCCTCGATGCCGACCGACAGGCGGATGAAGTCGGGCGTGACGCCCGTCTCCAGCTGCTGTTCGGGAGTCAGTTGGCGGTGGGTCGTGCTGGCGGGGTGGTTAATCAGCGACTTCGCGTCGCCGATGTTCGCCAAGTGCGAGTGCAGTTTCACATGCTTAATCACGCGCACCGCTGAATCGTAGCCGCCCTTCACGCCGAAGCCCACAATCGCGCCCTGACCTTTCGGCAGGTACTTCTTGGCGAGTTCGTAGTAGGGGCTATTCGGCAAGCCGGGGTAGTTCACCCAAGCCACTTTCGGGTGTTCGCTGAGCCACTGCGCCACGCGCAGCGCGTTCTGGCTGTGCCGCTCCATGCGCAGGTGCAGCGTCTCCAGCCCCTGCAGGAACAAGAAGGCGTTAAACGGCGAAATTGCGGGTCCCAAGTCGCGCAGCAACTGGGCGCGGACTTTGATGATGTACGCCATATCACCGAACGCCTCGCGGAAGTTCAACCCGTGATAGGTGGGGTCAGGCGCGGTAATCTGGGGGAACTTGCCGTTGTCCCAATTGAACTTGCCCGAGTCGACAATCACGCCGCCGATGCTGTTGCCGTGCCCGCCGATGAACTTCGTGGCGGAATGCACCACGATATCCGCGCCCCAGTCGAACGGGCGCAGCAGCACAGGCGTTGGAACCGTGTTGTCCACAATCAGCGGGATACCATGCTCGTGCGCGATGCTCGCAATCGCCTCGAAGTCATGCACATCGAGCTTGGGGTTGCCAATCGACTCGATATACAGGGCGCGGGTCTTGGGCGTAATCGCCCTGCGGAAGTTTTCGGGGTCGCGCGGGTCGACGAAATGAACCGTGATGCCGAACTTCTGGGGGAAGGTGTATTTGAACAGGTTGTAAGTGCCCCCGTATAGACTGGTGGTGGAGACGATTTCGTCGCCCGTGTCGGCGATTGCCAGAATCGCGAGCGTCTCCGCCGCCTGACCCGACGCGACTGCCAGTGCCCCGACGCCGCCCTCCAGCAGCGCCATGCGCTGCTCGAACACACCCTGCGTGGGATTCATAATCCGCGTGTAGATGAAACCCGGCGTCTTCAGGTCGAACAGGCTCGCAGCGTGGTCGACGCTGTCGAACAGGTACGAGGTGGTCTGATAGATGGGCACGGCGCGGGAGCCAGTGACAGGATCCGCCTCCTGACCGCCGTGTATGCAGATAGTCCCCAAGTGATATTGGCTTTGCATACTGAACGCAACCTCCTTCCCAAAAAGTAGGGGGAGTATACCTGATGGGGGACCGTTTACGAACTCGCGCTGGTGTAGCTGCGCAGTGCAAACTTCCAGAACATCCGCCCCGCGATGAAGAACACCAGCGCCCACGCCACCGCGAACCACAGAAACCCTGCCGACGCCTTGCCCAGAAGCGCGTTTGCAGGAATAGTGGCTAAAAACGCAATCGGTAGCACATAGGTAAACACGCGCCGCAGCACCCTATCAAAGACATCGGTGGGGAAACGCCCAATCTGCGCGAACACCTCCGACAACACCCACAGGTTCTCCACCCGCACCAGCCAGATGCTCAGCGTCATCATCATAAAATGAAAGGAATAGAAAATCAGGACCCCCGTGAACCCCACCCCGATAGAAAGCGCGATATGGGGCAGCGAGGGTGGATAATCCAGTCGCAACAGCGCGTAGATTCCCAGCAGTCCCGCCACGACCAGCGACCCCAGCTGATCCAGATTAATCCGCCTGAGTGAGAGCCAGAACTGCGAGTCAACAGGTTTGAACAGCACGAAGTCGAGCGTGCCCTGGCGCACCATCGTGGGCAGCTCCGAAAGACCGAAGTAGAACAGCGTGGCAATCAGCGCGTCGATGAAATAGAGCGTCGCCGCCAGCACTAATGCCTCCGACTCGCTCCAGCCCGCGATGGAGTCGGTGTGCATGTAGATAATCTTCAGTGTCGCCAGAAAGAAGCCGAGCCAGAGCGCGTTGTAAAACATCTTCGCCCAGAAGTTGGCGCGGAACTCCATCTCGCGCACGAGGCTCGTTCGCAAGAAGGCTTTATACAGGTTCCAGTAGAAGCGCAGGCGGGTCATTGTCGTTTTCTGAGTCTACCTCAAGTAGTTTCTTGCTGACCAAGTTGCCTAAATGCAGGGTTGGGATGCAATCCCAGTGTCATCCATATTCGGCGCAGGTTCGCTTGACGCTCTCCATTCAGCTGCAGCGCTGCTACTGTGGCGCGCCCTATCGGCGTCTTGCCGAGAATGAAGGCGCCGTCAGGCGACCACTCGAAATGCTCTTCCCACCGCTGCGCTCGCGGGTGGTAAAGCGGAACCACTTCGCCCGTCTCGGGGTCTACCGCTTCGGTCTGATCCAGCTTGTTGAGATTGCACCACCAGCAGGCGGGGCACAAGTTCGTTATCTCATCTGCGCCACCCCGCGCCTTGGGGAGAATGTGGTCGATGGTGAGGGGGACACTCAACGCGGCGTCGTGTGCCTTACAATAAGCGCACTGATGGTTGTAATCGGCAAGTATCTGTGCCTTAATTGACTTCGGAATCTTGCTCTTTTTTCTCATCCGTGAGGGGTTTAGGCATCAATAGCAGTCGCGCTTTCGCCTCGTCAAGCCAGCTGATAAATTGCTTTAGGCTCTCCAGATTCGCAAGTTCCTCGTCCGTGAGAACTGCGCCGCTCTCATGTTTTTGAATAAGCTGCTCAAGTTGGCCCAGGAGAGCCTCGTCGACACGAAAACGCGCAGCGACTGCTTCACGCCGCTTCCTCTCCTCGGTATCGACATAGAATTCGCGTACTGGTGGAATCCACCATCGGACGGAGAACTCCGCCTGCCAGGGGTAAATAATTTGAGGGCGCATTGTCAAATAGGAGCCGCCCACAATCAACCCGTGATAGCGGTTCAGAATATCTTCCGCGGTTGTCAGAAACTGTTCCAGCGCCTGATCAGACGGAATGGTTCCTGACCAGCGCGGATCCAGGTGCGCAATTCTGCGATCGACGAACTCCCTGAGCGCATCGTAGTCGGCAGCGAGTCGATTCCGGTCTGCCTCCACAATATCCCTGCTCAACTGGTCGCCGCCGTTGCCCCACTCACGGCGGAACTGCTGTACTAAACTCTTCCTCCACATATCTCGAAGAGCAGGCTCTGGATAAGGGCGTTCATAGAGGCTCAAGAAATACTCCACATCCACAATAGAAGCGTGTCTGGAGACATCACTCAGTAGCCAGTGCAGTGAGCGGCTGTCTTTAGTGCGATCCGCAATTCGCCGCGCCCCGATAGACATCGTATGGAAATAGGTGTAAGGCATCCACCAGCCCCGAAACAGGTTGGGCAAGTCGTGCAAATCAGGATTGGCGCGAGTCATTTCCTGCACTCTGAGGTAGATGTAGCGTGCCTGCAAGAGTCGCCCCAATTCCTCCACAAGCGACTCAATTACTCGCTTCCAGCAAGCGAGTCGCGTCGCATTAACAGGCGGGCTTAGAGCGACTTTCCCCATCGGAAAGCATTATACCTCACATCCCCACCCCCGTATACTGTCGAAGTCCCTTGCGCCATAGAAGCTGTGCCGCGCCGATGCCAATCAGCACCCACAACGCCTGCAACCCGATTTCCATCCAGAGCGCC
>JAOAES010000109.1 GCA_026416655.1 Fimbriimonadales bacterium | reverse complement strand
CTTTCTAAGCCGCCGTGAATCGAATGCGCTCGCGGGTCAGTTCCAGGTTATGCTGCGCCTGGGCGTGTTTCGGGTCTATGGCAAGCGTCTGTTCGTAGGCGATTTTGGCGGCGTCGTACACGCCCATGCGGAAGTAGCAGTTGCCGAGTGTGAACCATGCCTGCGCGTTATATGGGTCGCGTTCAACGCCCGCGGCATAGGCGTCGGCGGCTTCACTGTACGCGCCGAGCTGATAGAGCGCGTCGCCCGCATTTAAGAAAGCGTTCGCGTCTTGCGGGTTCAGTTCAATCGCGGCGGCGAAGTGCGCAAGCGCGTTCTCGTAGTCTCGGAGCTGCCACAGGGCGCGTCCCCAGTTGATGTGGATTTCGGGCGTGATGGCGCGTCCCAGCATGCTATGGAACTCGCAGGCTTCCACGAAGCTGTGCCAGTTGCCCGTCTCCTGCGCAGCGTGCAGCCACCGTTCTGCCCATGCGGTTTCGGAAGGCTGGGCGAGCGCGACGGCGCGCACATACGGCAGAGCGCGTCCGTAATCGCCCTGCTCCCACCAGAGCTTCGCCAGCAGTTGCTGCGCCAGTAATCGATAGGCGTCGTGGGTCATAAGCTGCTGGTACGCCCGCTCCGCCCCTGCAAGGTCGCCTGCCGATTCCAGTAGCTGCCCATAGTCGATGAGAATAATCGGGTCGTTGGGGCGTTCCTGAAGCAGGCGTTCATAGAGCGCACGCGCTTCGGCATGCCGGTTCAGGGCGCGCAGCGCGCGCGCACGGGCAAATCGCCACTTGTAGCCCACCACGCCCACATCCCCTGTGAACGCGCTGCCCGCCCGCAGAGTCTCACCGTCAGGCGCGAGCAAACCGAGGCGGACTGCCGACTCGCGTGCCGAATCGAGCGCGTCGAGCGACTTCTGATAGCATCCCAGCCGGTAGTAGACCTGCGCCAGCGTGTAGTGAACCGTCGGACTGTCAATCCCCCTTGCGAGCGCGTCCGCCCCGACCTGCAACGCCTCCTCATGTCGCTCCAGATGCATCAGCGCGGCAATCCAGTTCGACCAGGCGTGCCCGGCGTAGTCCTCGTCGCCGCGCAGGTAAGGGCAGGTCTGCTCTGACCAATAGACGGTCTGTTCGTAGTCGCCTGCCGTGAAATAGGTGTTCGCCAGATTGAACTTGTGGAACAGGTCGTGGGGGTTCTGTTCCAGTGCGCGTTGGACGAGTTCGATGTTGCGCTGGATTTTGTCGCGCGTCTGCATCACCTCGCTACGGTAGCCCAAGTGCCGTATCTGCGCCGCGACGGTGGCGATGCGTCCTCTGCGCGCGACGATGCTGGGCGTAATCTGTTCGTGGATTGCCCCCTCCCAGCGCAGTCCGGGCAGGTTCCGGAACATGCGCACGATGCGGTGGATGAAGTAGTCGCCGTCGCGAATCTCGTTCACAATTTCCAGATAGTAGCCCGCGAACTGGGGATGGCGGGCGGCGTTCAGAATCGCCTGTCGCGAGTCGGGCGTGAGGCGCTCATCAGCGTCCAGCACCAGCACCCAGTCGCCTGTGGCATGCTGCAACGCGATATTCCGAGCAGCGGCGAAGTCGTTCTGCCATTCGGCGCGTATTACCTTCGCCCCGAACCGTTCGGCGATGCGCGGGGTGTCATCGTCGGAGCCTGTGTCCACCAGCACGATTTCGTCCACCACGCCCTGTACACTCTTGAGGCACTCCTCCAGATACTGCGCCTCGTTGCGAGCAATCATGCTCAGCGTGATTTTGACGCCGACCGGTTCGTCGGGGATGGGGAACCGATTCCGCTCCAGCCAGTGTTCAAGGGTTTGGATGGCTTTGAGCAGTGTTGCCCGATCCTGCTGGCGTTTTTGCTTCTTACTGGAGACAAGGCGCGGGTCGCTCGCATGGCAAATCAGCACATTGCGCAGGGGTAAGACCACCTCGCGCAGCCAGTCGGGATGGCAGTAGCCGCGCTCCAGCAGTTGTATCACCAGCGGGTACGCCTCCGACTCGCGCGTGAGATAGATCCAGTTCCATGTCTGCCGCGCCGCGAGCGTTATCGAGTTGGGGCAGGCAGCGCGCGCCTGTTCTGTGAGTTGCTGCGCCTCGTTCCAGCGCGTCTGCTGCAACAGCGCGACAATCGCCCCTTCGTAGGCGTTCTCGTCGTCAGGGCGTGTTCGGATCAGTTCCTGAAATGCTTCGTAAGCCTCGCTACTTTTTTCCTGATAGAGCAGTTCGAACGCTGCGTTCAACGAGGCATCATGCCCCGCTGCAAAGACCGGAACCTGCTGGCGACACACAATCGATTGCATAGCTCCCCCCTTTCTGGATGGGCGTCTTAGCGTTTTGCGGCGGCGCGTTTTCGCCCTTTGGCTTCGGAATGCACGCCGTTGTTGCCCTCGCTGGGTTCAGCCGGGGTGCGCACTCCGAACTTCTGGCTCAGGATGCGTTTCGCGCCCGCAATCGTGTAGAGTTCCTCTTTGAGCAGGCGTTTAATCTCCTGCAGTACCTCGATGTCCTCGCGGCGGTAGCGTCGCTGTCCGCCCTCTGTGCGCACCGGGTTCAGAAACTCGGCGAACTCACGCTCCCAGTACCGGATGGTGTGCGTCTCCACGCCTACCAGGAAACTCGCCGTGCTAATCGGCACGGGGCGCTCCTGAATCGGCGTTCTGGATTGGCGTTTGCGCTTTCTCATCGTTGACCTCCACGAAAATATTGAGCCTTTAGCGAAAGAGTTTGCCAGTGTCGTGCTAACGGCTCGTGAGGGATTATCGGAACTCACTTTAGATTTCTTAATCGCTTTCAACAACCTGCGCCGAACAGGAACAACACCTCCAGCAGGTCGGCGTCGTCTACAGTTCCGTCGCAGTTCACATCGGCGGGGTTGTTGCCCGTCGCGCCGAAGTTGAACAGCACAGTGAGCAGGTCGGCGTCGTCGATGCAGCCATCGCGGTTTGCGTCGCCCTGTGTGGGCGTGCAGGTATTGCCCGCTGCCCAGCGTACGGCGTTCGCCAGCAAACGCGCCACGAGCGGATTCGTTAGCTCCGCATCCGACCCTGCCCCCGGAGCGATCGAGAAGCTGATGACGCGCCCTGATGCAACCTGCCAGCCGACGACGCCCGCGCTGTCGCTCGCATAGTCGCTTGCATAAAACACGGTTGCGTCAGGGCGCCCCCGAACACGAGCCTCTTTCAGGAACCCTAACGACAGCGACGGAGCTAACCCCGCACTGAGAACCGAGTCATACACGCTTACGGTATAGCGTACTTCGCGCTGCTGATAGAACTGTGTTGCGCTCGCTGGGAGTAAATCCCGCAACCCGACGAAAAGGTTGCTATGCCCACACGACCAGAGCGTCCACTCTGTCGTAACGAGTCCCCCACCTTGACGCACCCAACTCTCTAACGCCCACTGTCCAGCGATAGGCATATCGTTGTAGTTTTGCACGGGCGCAAACACAACCACCTCACAGCGCTGCAGAAGCGATGCCGTGTTGAACTCATAGTAAGACGTCATCCATGCGATGGTCAGCCCCTGCGCAAGCAGCGCGTCCCGATAGGCGTTATCGCGCGACGGCTCGCCACAGCCCAGTAGCCCCACCCGCTGCGCCCTTGCCGACAGGCAAAGAATGCAAAGAAGCGTCCATAAAACGGCACTCCGCATCGGAACGTGCATTCGCGAGTCTGAGGAGAATTCCTGCCCCGGGAACGCCTCCGATACAGAAATCGATGTATAATTAGGGCATGAGGTCGATAATTGCTTCTGCTCTTGCGTTGTGTCTTGTATTTGGGCAGGCTATTGCGCAGCCGGGGCTGCGCGGTCAACTGGAGACTCCTGCGCTGGAGTATGCACCGGGACAGGTTCTGGTGAAGTTTCGCGAGGGCATCACGCCGGCGCAGCGCGCTTGGGCACGGCACATCACGGGCGCGCAGCTAATCAGGCGCGGCGACTATCTCGATTACGAACTGTGGCAGTTCAGCCCCTACGCGGATATGCGGGCGGTCGCGGCGCAGTTGCGCCAATCGGGCTGGTTCGAAGCCGCCGAGCCGAACTGGCGCATTTATCTCGCAGATGGCTGGACGCCGAACGACACGCTCTATCCCCAGCAGCCCGCGCTGCCGTTCATACGCGCGCCGCAAGCCTGGGCGCTCCGCCGCGGCGATGATAACTTCGTTATGGCGATTCTGGATACGGGCGTGCGGTTGGATCATTTGGATCTCCAGCCGCGCCTGCTGCCCGGCTACGACTTCGGCGGCGACGCGAACGGCGTGCGCGACAACATCCCCAGCGACTTCCACGGGCATGGCACTTTTGTCGCGGGCATTGCGGGTGCCGTCACCAACAACAATCGCGGCGTGGCGTCCGTTGCGCCGAACGGCAAAATACTGCCCGTGAAAGTGTTCCGCGACGGTGGGCAAGGTTGGCTTAATGATATACTTGACGGGATCGCCTACACTGCAGTGCAAGGAGCACATGCGATGAACCTGAGCTTGGGAAATCGCGCCTACGCGTCTGGATGGGATTTGGTGCGAGACGCTCTAAATGCTGCATGGAATTCTGGCGTTGTCGTGGTCGCAGCTGCGGGGAACGAAAATAACACGAACCCCTTCTACCCCGCTTGGTATCCAGTGTGTATCGCCGTCGCGGCGTGCAATCTGGACGGGACTCGTTCCAGCGTCTCGACTTACGGCAGCTGGGTCGATGTCGCCGCGCCGAGTGGAGATGTCTATTCCACCACCATGAGCGGGGTCGATACCTATGGTCGCAATACGGGCGGCTTCACTTCCTACGCTGCACCATTTGTCACGGCGCAGGCAGCCCTGCTCTACTCGCTCGTCGCTGACGGACCAAGCGACCGTTCCGTTGCGCGGGCGCAGGCGGTGCGTGAACTGATTGAAACCACGGCGCGCCCTGCCAACTATGTGGCGTGGGGGATTATCGACCTGCAAGCCTCGGTGGAAAAAGCCCTCACGGTGCCCGTGCGCGGGCGTGTGCAAATCCAGAACTACATCGGTAGCTACAACGGGCGCACAGTAGAAGTCGTGCTGCGTCCGCGGGGCGGCGGGAACGCCATCGCCACGCAAAGTGGTACGCTGAACGCGGCGGGCGATTTCTCCGTGAGCTTTTTCAATTATCTGGGCTACTACGACCTCGCCATCCGCGCTCAGGGCACGCTGCTCAAGCGCGTGCCGAACGCCCGCATGCGCTATCCGGGCGTGAGCGGACTGAACTTGACGCTCATCCCCGGCGATGTGAACGGCGATAACCGCATCGACGACGCCGATTTGCTGCAGGTTCTGTTCCACTTCGGCGCGAACAACCCGTCGATAGACCTGAACGGCGACGGCAGGGTCGACGATGCGGATCTGCTGATTGTGTTGTTCAACTTTGGCGCGGTAGGCGACTGAGTGGCTTGAGCGTCTCGCTCAAGCGACGATGCACGGGCGGGGACGCCCGTGCCACGGGGTATTATGAGTCGCGTTCGATTAGCTCGCCGCGGCGAGGAACAGGCAGCGCAGTACCTACAGGCGCAGGGCTACACGATTCTCGCCAGAAACTGGCGCAAGCGCGAGGGGGAGCTGGATATCGTCGCGCTGGAAAAGGGCGCGTTGGCGTTCGTCGAGGTCAAAACGCGACGCTCCCTCGCCTACGGCACAGGCGAAGAAAGCATCGATCGACGCAAGCAAGCGCAACTCGCCCGCCTCGCGCAGCGATTTATCGACGAGAACCCCCATATCTCGTTCCACGAGTGCCGATTCGATGTGGTGGTCGTAGATATGACCGTCCTGCCCGTGCAGATCCGCCACTATCGGAACGCCTTCGAACCGCCTGTGATTGAATAGACCACCCTCAGAATCCCCAGCCGCCCGCAGGTGGCTGCCGCAACGCTTCCACTAATCGTGCGAACGCCTGCGTATGCAAAAAGACCCAGAGCGACGCGCTGCCACCCAATGTCGCGAGTAGCACCCAGCCCCCGCGCGCGCCCGCCTTCCAAGTTAGCCCAACGCCCAGCCCCCACGCCCACACCATGCCCATCAGCAACATAAAGGCGGTAAACGGATCCAGATAGCGTATCAGTTTCAGCGTGAGCCAGATTGGGACGAGCGCCAGCCCCGTTAGCAGAAACGCCAGCGCCAGCGTCAACAGCCCGAACGCCACGCGCGAACCCCAACGCGGCCGCCCCAGCCAACCCAACGCGCTTACCCACTGCGGCAAGTCCCAGCGCACCCCCGCAAACGGGCGATGGGCAATCTGCGGCTTAATCCCCCGACGACGCAACTCGCGCAACACACACAAATAGTGCGACTGATAGCGCACAGGATGAATATGAAAGTAGACATCCAGCAGCTCCTCGTCGGAGTATTGCTGCAGGCGTTCTCGGTACTGTTGTAGGTCGAACCACCACCGCGGCGCAATCATAACCCCACGCTATTTTACCCCTTCAGCCCCGTGAGCGTAATCCCGCGCACATACGCACGCTGCGTCAGCAGGAACAGCACCACCAGCGGCGCAGTGACCACCGTCGCCGCCGCCATCAGCAGGTTCCACTGCTCGCCGTGCCTGCCCAAGAAGTATTGCAACCCCACCGCCAGCGTGAACTTGCTGGAGTCGTTGAGGTAAATCAGCGGTCCCATAAAGTCCGTCCACGCCCACACGAACGAGAACAACGCGACGGTCGCCACCGCAGGTTTGGACATCGGCGCGACCAGTCGCCACAGGATAGTCCACTCGCTGCAGCCGTCCAGTCGTGCGGCGTCGATGAGTTCCTGCGGCAGCGTGATGAAGAACTGGCGCAACATAAAAATCAGGAAGGCGTTGCCCAGAAACGCGGGCACAATCAGCGGCAAAAATGTGTCCACCCAGCCCAGCCAGCGGAACAGCAGGAACACAGGCAGCAGCGTGACCTGCGGGGGCAGCATCAGAGTGCTAAGCATCGCCCAGAACCAGAAGTTGCGCCCGCGCCAGCGCATCCGCGCGAAGGCATAGGCAGGGGGCAGGCAGCTCAGCACGGTGCCCAGCGCGGTCAGCACGGCGATAATCAGCGTGTTGCGCAGGTACAGCCAGAACGGGAAGGTAGTCAGCGCGTTCTGGTAGTTCTCCCATGCGATGCGCTGCGGTATCCAGCGGATTTCTTCAGTGAACAGCTCCTCATCGGGCTTGAGCGAAGTGGAGAGCATCCACAGAATCGGCAGCATAAACAGCGCCAGCAGCAGCAGGAGCGCGCCGTGCGCCGCGAGATTGCGGAGCCAGCGTTTACGCATCAGTAGCCTCCTGCTTGCCCTTCAGCGCGTGGGTCGGAGCCGGCGCAGTAGCAGTCGCCGAGTTTTTGGATGACCTGCACCGCGCTGGGGTGTGTGCCGAGCGGGGTCGTGCGCACATTGTGCCCGCGCTGGCGCAACGCCTCCAGCAGTTCGCCCGACGGCTCCTCGATGCTCAGCACGCCTGCCGACGGCTCCGTGCTTTGTGCGGGCTGCCACGCCCAACGGGGCTGCTCAATCGCCGCCTGCGGCTCCAGCCCGAAATCGATCAGCTGGCTGATGACCTGCAGGTTCGTCTGCACCTGAATATCGCCGCCGGGTGTCCCGCCCACATACGCCAGCGCGTCACCCCGCGTAATCAGGTAGGCGTTCAGCGTATGCATCGGGCGTTTGCCCGGCTCTAAGCGGTTCGGGCTGTTGGCGCTGAGTGAAAAGCCCCGCATGCGGTTGTTGAGCAGTATGCCCGCGCCTTCCACCACCACGCCCGCGCCGAAGGGATGGTACACGCTCTGGATGAAC
>JAOAES010000082.1 GCA_026416655.1 Fimbriimonadales bacterium | reverse complement strand
CCATCCATGACGGAGTTGCCCTCAGAAAAACCGTCGGATCGGAACACTTTGCTGTGGAGCAGGTCGTACTGCTCCAGATTCGACTCGCGGAATCCTGAGGCGAACCCGCGGTAGCGGAACTGCGCGTTGCCCTGCCCAAACAGCGTGCCCGATACATGCGTGCCGTGTGCGTTTAGGTCGTTCCACCAGTTTTGCTCGGAGGTGCGGTTGTAGCCGAACATGCCGCCCGCAAGATTGTTGAAGTCCTGGTGGTTGATGTTCATCCCGCTGTCCATCACGCCGATTTTGATTTGGCGTCCGTCGTAGGGGCGTCCGTCGAAGTTGCCGCCCCAGAGCCGATCGGCGTTGACGGAGGGCTGCGCCTCCGTGTCGGCGGTTCGGGAGACAGGCACAGGCTCAATAAACAGCACGCTGTCCATCGAAAGCGCGTTCCATACTGCTTGTGCGTTGCCTTCAGCGTAGTAGAAGCGCAGGTCAGGATAGTACTGATGCACGGTCAGCCCCGCCGCTTGCAGCGTGGCGCGTACCGCGCCGTTTGTGTCGTCGCCAATCAGGTTGACATAGAGCGACACGCGCTCCGCGCCGCCTTTCTGCATCAGCGGCAACAGGGCGGGGTCTAACTTCTGGATGGGTTCGGGCATCCCCACCCAGCGCACGGCTTGAGTCGCCTCCAGCCGATCCAGCACATCGACGGGGATACGCGCCTGATAGGCGTTGTAGGGATAGAAGTCGTAGAAGAGGATTCCTGCGGCTTCCATCTGCTGTTTCATGCCGTCGGTCAATCGCTCGTTGAACAGGATGAGCGCGTGGACGACGGGGCGGGCGTTGCCCGAAGCGGGGTTGAAGGTCTGAGCGCGTTGGGCAGCAAGCAGGCGCAGGGCAGGCTGAATCTTCTCGCCTGCAGGCGGGATGAAATCGCCACTACGGAACGCCAGTGCAATACCCTCACCTTTGCGCCCGAACGGCAATATCAGCGACTCGCCTATGCGTCCGACTGTCTCGCCGTCGCCGCCGCGCGTGAAGCCTTCGGCGGACGCGTCGCTGTCGGGTGTGTTCGGGCGGGTGCGTTTCTGAGTAGTTTCATTAATCGGCGCGACCCGATTGCCATTCGGTCCAAATACAGGCGGGGTGTCCGCAGGCGCGCGCGGCGCAGGCGGTTCAAACACGGGGCGATCCAGCGGCGGCGCTGGAATGGGCAACTCCGATTGCGCCAATAAACTTGACGCCAGCAAGAGCGCACACGAAACAAACAGACCTCGCAAAAGCGTACTCCATTCGCGTAAGTACATGAACAATCCTCCTGAACTAAACTTTGAGAAATTCTCAGGTGGAAAAAGGGAGAGTCCATCGTGCAGCCTGGAGTCGCCGCGATCTCTATTAGAAAATTCCTCGGTATGATTATACCCCATTTATGCTGGAGGAACCCAGACCTTAGTCCTGAATTCGCGTTTTTTGCGGGGCATCGGGTTTGGCACGAAAGTTGCTACACCCCCTTTCAGATTGACCATTGAGTTCGGGGCGTCGTGCTGCAGGGCGAAGCGTTCTACGCGCAGGCAGTTTCGAACCGCATCACGAGGCTGTTTCGCCCTGCCTATCGACGCCCCGAAATTCTCGCTCCGCCGATTTACCTGCTTGAAACCGCCTCACT
>JAOAES010000037.1 GCA_026416655.1 Fimbriimonadales bacterium | reverse complement strand
ACAGAATCCGTGCGGGAACTCGCGACCATCATGCGCGACCTCGCCTTGGGCTGGAAGCACCTGCCCGAAGAGGCGCGTTCCAGTATTCAGCTCGCTTTGCAGAGCGCGCTTCCCTTGAACGAGGGATCGATTCAGGTGCTGTTGGAAGAGTTGAGCGCGTACCAGAAGGCAATCGGACGCGCGGCAGCGCAAGCGCAAACGCTCCGCTATCCCCCTACTCGCGCGGCGCAACGCGCTTATGAACTGCTCTGCGACGCTCCCGCCGACGCTTCCGCACGGCGCATCGAAGCGGCGCTTCTAAGTGCAGAACTCGTTGAAGCCGACGCCCCACTTCCCGCACGCGCCGAAAATCTCATCCGCGCCCTCTATGCCCTGCAACCGTTCCCCGAATATAACGCTAGTGTCGCCGCGTTGCTGGGACTGGCGTTCCTGCAAGCAAACGGCGCCACCACCGACTTGAACGCGACGCAAGCGCGAGAACTGATTGAATCCGTCGTGCAGGGAGCCTCCATGAACCTACCTCAGGGCGATGCTCTGCCTGACCCGCGCGGGTGGGGCGATATTCTGGACGCGCTCGCCACTCGGTATCGCGCCGCGTTCCTGCAAACCGAGCGCGCCCTGCAGGAGACGCAACTCGTGCGCGTGGAGAACCTACCCGAACCCGCGCGGGCAACCCTGCAACCTGCCCCAGGACCCAGCTTCGAATGGCGATACCTCACTTTGCAAGACCTCATCTGGATTAACAGCGAGATTACTAAGTCACCACAGCCCTACAGCTACGACCGGCTGGAGGAGGCGACCTATTACCAGTATAGTTATCGCCAGAGTCGCGACGTGCCGTTGCAAGCGGCGCGGTTCCTGTGGGGCTATTTGAAGTACCGCCCGTTTGCGCAAGGCAATCTGGCGACCGCTCTGATAGCGACCCTCGCGTTCCTGCACATCAACGGCTACGAGGTACGCCTGCCAAAAGAACACGCCGCAGAATGGATCGAGCAGATCGCCCTGCGCCGTAAGCACCCGCTGGACGCAATACGCCAAATCGCCGCACCCGCCCTGCCCGGCAAGCAACCTGAACCACTGCGCGAACTGGCGCATCACCTCATCGAGCATTACGAAGACGCGCTGCATGCGCTCGGGGGCAAGTAGCCGCCCGCAATTTTGCGGGTTTTCCTCTGCATCACGCTACAAGCCCTTGACATGTAAGCAAAAACTGTGCTATAATATGCTCGGCGTAGGTTGCCCCCTGCGCTCGCAGCACCGGGACACCCGGAAAGGAGGATACGGAATATGAAACGACTGGCTATCGTTGCCTTGAGCGCGTTGATGAGCGTGAACGCCTTCGCGCTATTTAGCGAGACGGAACCGAACAACACGCGCGCCACGGCGGATATGGTGATTTACAACCTGCGCAACACGCCGCCGTTTGCGGATGTGGGCGTGCTGAACTTGGCGCAAAACGACAGCGACTTTTTCAAGATTCGCCTGAATGCAGGTGACTACCTGACCGCGATTACTTTCCCGATTCAATCCAACTACTTCAGCCCCGACACCGTGATGGCACTGTTCGACGCGACGGGTAATCAGGCGATTGTGTGGAACGACGACGCAGGAAGTGGCTTCGGCTCCGCTATTCGCTGGCAAGCGGATTTCACAGGCGACTACTACATCGCGATTACGGGGTATCATGGTGTTGCAGGACGGGACCAGCTGAGCTACTATGAGAACGCTACGCACTACGAAGCTGGCGCTTACATCCTGACCGTGAGCGTGGTGCCGGAGCCTGCCAGCATGATTGCGCTGGGCACGGGTCTGGCGGGTCTGCTCGCGCTGCGCCGACGCCGCAAGTAAGTTTTGTTTGCGTTGCTTGCAAACATCCGCCCCCTGGCATTGCAGGGGGCGTTTTTATTTCTTGGCAGGACTTTTTGTCTACAGAGTGAACTTGTAGGGGGCGCAGGAATACCTGCGAGAGCATCAATGAACCGCCAGCTCCTCCTCGCCATCGAGGCGACCAGCAGTCTTAGTGGTGTTGCGCTTGTTCGAGACGGCGCGTTGCTCGCAAGCATGCGAATCGCGCACGGGATGAACCTGTCAGGCAACCTGCTACACGCAGCGGAGTGGCTCCTGCAGCGACATGGGCTGACGTTGGAGCAGATGGATGCCGTTGCGGTCGATGTAGGACCTGGGGCGTTCACCGCGCTCAAAATCGGCGTGATGATAGCGAAAAGCTGGGCGCACGCGCTCAGCAAGCCGCTCGTCGCGGTAAACGCTTTCGAAGCCTGCGCGGCGACGATGCCCGCCGATGTGCCCACGCTGGTCGCCTTACCTGCCCGACGCGACGCGCTCTATCTGCAGTGGCTGACGCCTTGCCTGAACGCCCTGCCTGCGTCGCTTTGTGAACCCGCCTTCATCACGCGGGATACACTCGCTGAATGGCTGGCACAGAACACGCCTCAAACGGAGCCTTTACAAGCCGTCGGGGACGAACGCGCCCGCGCCTGGATAGCCAGCACCCTACCGCAACTGAACTGGCGGCTTATCGATTCGCCCTCGCCTGAACCGGTTGCGCAACTCGGCTGGCGGCGCTTGCTCGCCGGCGAGACGGTACATCCCTTCAGCCTGACCCCGCTCTACATTCAGCCCCCCTCGATTCACATCAAAGCGAGAAACCCCGAATAGTTTACATTTGTCTACTTCCATGTCCTTCGATATGGCATGCGTCGCTCGCTATCGAAGGACTGGATTGCGCAGGAGATCGCGCAGACCTTCCAGTTGCCACTGCTGAGCGTGCCCGTGCAGTTGGCGACGGAAGCGATTCATCACTTGGCGCGTCGGCAGCGCGACAAGAACGCACGCCCGCGCACGCTGCCGCCCCACCTGTGGCAAGCCGCGCGCGAGGAAGCATGCCACTTCTGCCTCCAGACCCTCGCCCAACTCGTGCAGCTGGAGCGCGGTCCCGACGCCCTGCCGCCCGAGATGGCGGCGCTCTACGACTCGTTCCTGCAAGCCGTGCGACACTATTTAGAGACCCCACCCCCGCAAATGCATGTCTCCACCCCCGACCTCTCGCCTTCCGAGCAACTCAAACAGGAGCATCTGCTATGGCGCCACGCGCGCGAGGCGTTAGCTCTTTGCGAAAAGTGGCGCAAAGCGATGCAACAGGAAGGTTAATCAGGTATACTACATTACGCGCTCGCGGGAGCGAAGGCTGTTTCACCAAGCCGCCACAGGCGGTTTCGTGAAGCGGCGTCGCTCCAGAGCGCAACTCATCAGAGGAGGTACGGAGGAAACACGCTATGCTGACGCCCGAAGAGAAACAGGCGATTATCAACGAGTATAAGCGCCACGAGGGCGACACCGGCTCGCCCGAAGTGCAAATCGCGCTGCTGACCGCGCGCATCAACTATTTGACGGAACATCTGAAAACGCACCGTAAAGACTATCACTCCCGCTATGGGCTGGTGAAACTGGTCGGTCAGCGACGGCAGTTGCTGAACTATCTGGCAAACCAGGACATCCAGCGCTATCGCGAACTGGTGCAAAAACTGGGTATCCGCTCGCAGCGGTAAAGAGGAGGCAGAATTCAATGCGAGAACCCATCGTTGTATCCGCCGAAATCGGCGGAGATATCCTGTCGCTGGAGACAGGCGTTTTAGCGAATCAAGCGAATGCGGCTGTGGTCGTGCGTTATGGCGATACCGTCGTGCTGGTCACGGCGACGATGAGCCAGAAAGCGCGCGCCGATATCGACTTTTTCCCACTGATTGTCGACTACGAAGAGCGCAAATACGCCGTCGGCAAGATTCCGGGCGGGTTTGTGAAGCGCGGCGGTCGCCCCTCCGACGAATCGATTGTGCAGGGGCGACTGGTCGACCGCTCCATCCGCCCGCTGTTCCCAAAGGGGATGCGCAACGAGGTGCAAGTCATCGTGATGCCCATCTCGGTGGACTTTGACCATCCCCCAGCCGTGTTGGGCATCATCGGCGCGTCCGCCGCACTCACGATTTCCGATATCCCGTGGAACGGACCGCTCGGCGCAGTGCGCGTCGGCTATGTTAACGGCGAGTTCATTCTCAACCCCAACAGCGAGATGACCGAACTCTCCGATTTGGAACTGGTCGTCTCCAGCCGCCCCGACCATGTGATGATGATCGAGGCTGACGCCAACGAGCTGCCTGAGGATGTGATGATGCAGGCAATCGAGCTGGCGCACCTGGAGAACCAGAAGGTCATCGCGCTGATTGAGGAGCTGCGTGCGAAAGCGGGCAAGCCCAAAGCCGAAGTGCCCCTCTATCTGGTGCCGACCGAAATCAAAGAGGCGGTGAAGGCGTTCGCGGGCGAGTCGCTCAAAGAGGCGATTCAGAACCCCGACAAGCTCGCCCGCGAGGCGGGGCTGAGCCAGCTCAAGGATGAAATCGTGGTGCAGATGAACACCCCGCCCGACCCCGAATCGCCCCCGCCCTACGAAGGACGCGAACTCGAACTCAGCATGGCGGTCGACGAAGTCATCAAGGAGACCGTGCGCAAGCTGATACTGGACGAGGGCAAGCGCCCCGACGGGCGTGCGCCCCACGAGATTCGCGAAATCTCCTGCGCCGTGGGGCTGCTGCCCCGCACGCACGGCAGCGGGCTGTTCCAGCGCGGGCAGACGCAGGTGCTGACCACCTGCACGCTCGGCGCGTTGCAAGAAGCGCAAATCCTCGACGCCCTCAGCGAAGAAGAGAGCAAGCGCTATATGCACTTCTACAACTTCCCGCCTTTTAGCGTGGGCGAGGTGCGTCCCCTGCGCGGCGCGGGCAGGCGCGAGGTCGGACACGGAATGCTCGCCGAGCGCGCGCTGATGCGCATGATCCCGCCCGAAGAAGAGTTCCCCTACGCCATCCTGCTCTACTCGGAAGTGCTGGAGTCGAACGGCTCGACCTCGATGGCAAGCACCTGCGGCAGCACGCTGGCGCTGATGGACGCAGGCGTGCCCATCAAAGCCCCCGTCGCAGGCATCGCCACCGGGCTGGTCTACGAAAGCGACGACCGCTACGCACTGCTTACCGACATTCAGGGCATGGAGGACGCGACGGGCGATATGGACTTCAAGGTCGCAGGCACGGCGAACGGCATCACCGCTATCCAGCTCGACCTGAAGATCCCCGGCCTGCCCTCGCATATCATCGCGGAGACACTCCAGCGCGCCCGCGAATCGCGACTGTTCATTCTGCAGAAGATGCTGGAAGTCATCCCCGCGCCGCGTCCGGAGGTCTCGCCGCGCGCCCCACGCATCTTCGTGATGGAGATTAACCCCGACAAGATTGGCGAAGTGATTGGACCGGGCGGCAAGACGGTCAAGAAAATCACCGCCGAGACGGGAGCGCAAATCCAGATTGAGCAGACGGGCAAGATTTACATCGCCGCGCCGGACGGCGAGTCGGGCGAACGCGCCCGCCAGATGATCGAGGCGCTCACCAAGGAGGTGGCGGTTGGCGAGGTCTACACTGGGCGCGTCACGCGCTTGATGGCGCGCGGCGCGTTCGTGGAGGTGTTGCCCGGCAAAGAGGGGCTGGTAGACCTGCGCGATTTGACCGACAAGCGCGTGAGCCGCCCCGAAGAGGTGGTGAAGGTGGGCGACACGCTGCGCGTGCGCGTCAAAGAGATTGACCACATGGGGCGCATCAACCTCACCACGCGCGGACTGGAGCAGCCCGCCGAGTTCGGCGCAGTGAGCGCAGTGGCGACGCCTGTAAGCGGCGGCGCGCCCCGACACGGCGGCGACCGACGCCCTGCGCCCCCGCGCGGCGACCGACGCCCCGAACGACCCACGCGCCCTGAAAAGCCGGAGCCAGCGGAAGAGGAGATCCCAAAACCGCAGTTCCGACCGAAGCGGTAAAAGCAGTCCACTTGAGTTCGTCGGTGGGGACGCCGACGCTACGCCCATCCCACGTAGCGTCGGCGTCCCCACCGACAATTTGCACTACTGAAACTCTACGCTGGAGCGACGACGCTACGGCGTTTTTGCCGCCTCTTTCACCTCTTCAGAAGTGTAGGGAATCAACAGTGATACGCGCCGGTTCGAATAGTGGAACGGGTCTTGCGGGTTGCGCAGGCGGGTGTCGGCGTAGCCGCGCACTTCCGCGACCTGTCCTTTCCACAGCCCTGCACCTTCCAGCACACGCCGCGCCGCATTCGCGCGATCGGTCGAAAGCTCCCAGTTCGAGTAGCCTCCCCCGTAGCGATAAGGCTGGGCGTCCGTGTGCCCCTCTACAATCACGCGATTATCCAGCCTGCCCACCTTCTGAGCGATGATGCCCAGCAGCTTCCGCGCCGCAGGCGTCACCGTCGCGCTGCCCGTCTGGAAAAACACAGGCTCCTTGCCCTCCAGCAACTCGATGCGCAGTCCCTCTTTGACAAACTCGATTTTCACATGCTCCTTGAGGCGCGAGAGTTCAGGGATGTTGGAGAGCGCGGTCTCTACATACTTCTTGAACTCTTCCAGCTCCTTGCGCTCGGTCTGGCGGTCTTTCTTGAGGGCGGTTTTGCCGTCTTTCGCGGCGCGGGGCATATTGGGCGTGTTTTTGCCGCCGGGGGGCACCGATTCGTTGATGGTGAACACCGCCTCGCTCTTGGCGCGAACCGCCTGCATGAATCCGACAGGGTCGCGGAAGTAGGCAGCGATGGCTTGGCGTGTCTTTGCGTCCATTCCGATGAGCCACATCACCATAAAGAACGCCATCATCGCCGTAACGAAGTCGGCGTAGGCGACTTTCCATGCGCCACCGTGATGTCCGTGTCCGGCATTCTTCTTTTTGACGATGCGAATCTCGCCGCCGCCCTCTTTCGCCATCCGTTCACCTCGCTACGCTGCCTGCGCAGAGCCGCCGCCCTTCACCGCTTCCTCCATCTCTTGGAAGCCAGGGCGCACGTGTGGCTCGATGCTGCGCCGTGCGAACTCGATGCAGGTTAACGGCGCGTCGCCCCGCGCGAACGCAATCAACGCCTGCCGAATGCACTGGTAATACTGGGCTTCGGCGTGCGCGTTGTGTTCCAGCGCCGCCGCCAGTGGCTGGAAAACCCCATACGCCAACAACACGCCCAGAAACGTGCCCACCAGCGCAGCGGCAACCTTATGCCCAATCGTTTCGGGTCCCTGATCCAGGTAGCCCATCGTAATCACCACACCCAACACCGCCGCGACGATTCCAAAGCCCGGCATTGCGTCGCCGATTTTACTCATCGCGTGCGACGGGCGCATGACCTCCTCATGGTGCTTTTCGAGGTCGGTTTCGGTAAGCTCTGCCAGCTCAAACGCGCCCACCGCGCCGGTCAGTACCACCTTCATCGTGTCGCACAGGAAATCGAGTGCGTGGTGATTGCTCAGCAGGAACGGGTACTGCTGGAACAGGGAGCTTTCGTGCGGCTTCTCGACGTGCTGCTCCAGCGCGAGCAGACCCTCCTTGCGCGCAAGCGTGAAGAGCGCGAACAACGCCTGCAGCAGCTCCAGGAAGGTCTCTTTCTTGCTGTAGGGGCTACCTTTGAGCAGTCCCAGCACGCCCTTGATGATGGCGGAGATGACGCTGGGCGGGTTGGATGCCACCAGCGCGCCCAGCCCTGCGCCCCCGATGATAATGAACTCCGAAATCTGGATGAGCGCGGCGATTTTGCCTCCGTGCATGATGAAGCCGCCAAACACCGCGCCGAACACGATGATGAACCCGATAATCGTGGTCATGCCGCCCGAAACGCCTCCTGAGCGGTTATTCCATATCAGGGCGCGACTTTGGAACGGATTTCTCTCAAAGCACTCGCACGAACGCTCCGCCGGGCATGCGCCGCGCCAGCCCCTGCATCTCCAGCATCGTCAGCTCCGCCTGCGCGGTATGCACGGGCAATCCCACCTGTCGGGCAAGGGCGTCCACATGACGCGGTTCCAAATCCAGCGCGCTGAGCAGCTTCTCCTGCGTCTCGGTGAGCAGTGGCAGGCTAACCGTCCGCTCACGCGGCTCGGACGGGATTTTCAGGACGCTCAGGATATCCTCTGCGCTTTCAACCAGCGTCGCACCGTCCTTGATGAGCGCATGGCAGCCCTTGCTCTTCGGGTTGTCGATGCTGCCGGGCACCGCGAACACTTCGCGCCCGTACTCAGCGGCGAGTCGGGCGGTAATCAGCGCGCCACTCGCTTCGGGGGCTTCCACCACGAGCGTGCCCAGCCCCCACCCCGCGATGAGCCGATTGCGTACGGGAAACCGCCATGCGTCGGGCGCAGCGTCCCACGGGTACTCGCTAACCACCGCGCCGCCGGTTTCGGCGATGCGTCGGAACAGCGCGCGATTCTCCGCCGGGTACAGGTTCCCCAGCCCACTGCCCAGAATCGCGACGGTGCGTCCTCCCGCTTCCAGCGCGACACGATGCGCAACCGTGTCTACGCCCAGCGCGCCGCCGCTGATAATCGTTAGCCCCGCCGCGCACAAATCGCGTGTGAGCCGCTCGGCGACCATGCGCCCATACGCGCTCGGCTTGCGCGTGCCCACCACACCAATCGCGAATCGGTCGCGCTCCTGCAGCTCACCCCATACGAACAGGGCGGGGGGCAGGTCAGGCAACACCTCCAGCGGACGCGGATAACTCGCATCCCCCCCTGTAATCAGCCGTGCCTCGCCCGTTTTCAGAGGTTCGGGAATCACTACAGGCTCACGGGCGACACGCTCGATAGCCGCCACATCCGCCTCACGAACGCCCGGAACAGCGCGCAACGCCTCCGCACTCGCGCTCAACACCCCTCCAGGGTCGCCAAAATGCTCCAGCAGCACCCGCAACTTGTTCGCAGAGAACTCCAGGCTCAGCAGTTTCAGCCACGCGGTCAACTCCTCTCGGCTCATGGTCGCTCCACAAACTCCCATTCACGTTTTCGGAAATAGCACAGCCCCAACAGCGCAACGCCCGCGCCCAGCAGGAGATTTAAGCCCAGCAGCCAAAGCGGCAACGGCATATCGGGGAACTGAGTCGACTGCCCCAGCGCGACGCTCTCCTGCACAATCGTAATCGGGGGCAGAATCGCCTTACGGTACGCCATCGTCAGCGTCGCCATGGGGTTTAGAAGATGATACGCCCAAAACAGCCCCTCACGATAGGCGTCGGGAACCAGCGTCGTGTAGCGTAGCTGCTCCGAGAAATAAATTACCGGCGTCAGAAAGAACAGCAACTGTAGCCCCACGCTGACCAGATATTTGACGTCTTCGTAAAAGACGTTCCAGCAAGCAATTATCGCCGCCAGCCCCACCGCCCAGAGCAACTGGCTCAGCATAATCAGAGGCAACAGCAGCACGCCCCACTGCGGCGGCGTGCCCACAAAGCCGTAGAGGTAGATAAACAACACCCCCATCGCCAGCAGAAAGTGAATAAAATTCGAGATGACCGCCGCCAGCGGCAATAACACGCGCGGAAAGTAGATTTTCTTGATGACCTGCATGTAGACCAGAATCGTCTGGCTGGAATCGAGCAGCGCGAACTGAAAAAAAGTCCACGGCAGATACGCCGCGAGAATATACGCCGAGTAGTTCGCGATGCGCATGCCCATCACATACTTGAACACGATGGTCATCACCAGCACCGTCGCCAATGGATTCAACAGCGACCAGAAGAAGCCCAGCGCGGAGTTTTTATAGCGCACGCGCAGCTCGCGAATCACCAGCGTCCGCAGCAGCTCGCGATAATTCCACAGTTCCAGCAGCAGATCGCGCACGGGGAATCTGTTCAGCAGGGGCGGGGAGAGTCCTGTTTCTGTTGTTCACGGAAACATGAGTCACTGCCCTTCGTCGGTGGGACACCGACGCTACGCACGCGCTTCCCGCGTAGCGTCGGCGTCCCGCCGACGATTCGATAACGAGACTACCACGCATACGCTTCGGGCGCAGGTCCGCCCGGTCCGGGGAAGATTTCGTCCAATCTCTTGAGCGCGGACTCGTCCAGTTTGATTTCGAGGGCGCGCATGCTGCGCTCCAGCTGCTCCAGTGTGCGCGGACCGATAATCGGTGCAGTCACAGCAGGTTGGTGCAGCAGCCACGCGAGCGCCACATTGGCTGGCTCCTCGCCAAGCTCCTCACAGAACGCTTCGTACTTCTCGATGCGGTCGCGGTGCTTCTCCAGGGCCTTCTGCACCCCTTCGGAGGCGCGGCGTCCCTCCTGCACGCCTTTCAAAATCCCGCCCAGCAGACCGCTCGCCAGCGGACTCCACGGGATAATGCCCACGCCGTAGTGCAAACAGGCGGGAATGACCTCCAGCTCGATCATTCGCGCGTTGAGGTTATACAGGCTCTGCTCCGAGACCAGCCCCATGAAGTGGCGCTGTTTGGCAATCTCCTGCGCCTGGGTAATGTGCCAGCCTGCAAAGTTGCTGCTGCCCACATAGAGAATCTTGCCCTCGCGATAGAGCTGCTCCATCGCCTGCCAAATCTCTTCCCACGGGCACTCGCGATCCACATGGTGCATCTGATACAGGTCAATATAATCGGTCTTCAGGCGGCGCAGGCTGTCCTCGCAAGCACGTTTGATGTGCAACGCCGACAGACGCGACTCGTTGGGCCAATCGCCCATCACGCCATAGACCTTCGTGGCGATGACCACTTTCTCCCGCCTGCCACCGCCCTGCGACCACCAACGCCCGATAATCTGCTCCGTTATCCCTTCGCCCTTGACCCAGCCATAGACATTCGCCGTATCAAAGAAGTTGATGCCCAACTCCAGCGCACGATCCATGATTTTATAGGAATCTTCCTCGCTGGTGTTCGGACCAAAGTTCATCGTGCCGAGACAGAGTCGGCTCACCAACAGCCCTGAACGACCCAGATGTGTATATTGCATACGCATAGCCCTCCTTGCCCGGAGAGAGTTCGGCGTGGGGGCGGCGAGTCCTGCACTGGGGACTGCACCGTTCTCATTTACCGGGCAATGTTGCACCCAGTGGGGCGAGTAGGCGTTTCAGGCGGCGCCGGGCTGAAAATCACCGTGCCCTGCCCTGTACCACTGTTTCGCTCCCTTCCCAAAGGTCTAAGCGAACCCATTTGAAGGTACAATTGACGCACTATGGGACACCTACTATTAATCGGCGCAGATAGCACTATCGGTCAGTCCGTTTCAAAGGCGTTTTTAGAGGACGAATGGGAAGTGTGGGCGATCGGGCGTCGCCCCGAACGGTTCGCGCCGGGCGTGCAGTGGGCGCATACCGTTAGCGACGCCGCGGACTTTGCGCAGATGGAGCAGGCGGCGCAAGCGTTGCAGGCACACCTGCAGTCGCTGGGCGGGCGTCAAATCGACGCGCTGGTCTACGCCGTCGGCGACATCGCAGCGCAAAAAACCCACGAGATGAACCTTGAGACATGGCAGCGGATTCTGAATGCGAATCTCACGGGCGCGTTTGTGGCGACGCGCGTGTTCAGCCCCCTGTTTAGCCCGGAGCCGCACCTGTTCTACATCGGCGCACTCAGCGAGAAACTGGTTCTGCCCGGCTTGAGCGCGTATGCGACAGCGAAGGCAGGGCTGGAGGTGTTCGCACAGGTGTTAGCCAAAGAGCAGCCGCGCTGGAAAATCAGCGTGGTGCGTCCTGGCGCGGTCGCCACACGGTTCTGGGAGCGCGTGCCGTTCCGCATGCCGCCTAAAGCGCTGCAGCCCGATGAGGTGGCGCTGCGCATTCTGGAAGCCTACTATAACGAGCAGAAAGGCACGCTGGATTTGATTCCCGAATGAGAGCCATAGAGCCGATACCCGACACGATGCAGGCGGCGGTGCTGCACGCCTACGATGGCGCGCCCGAATCGTTGCGCATCGAGGCACGCTCCGTGCCCAAGCCTGAGCGCGGGCAGGTACTGGTCAAGATGTCCGCCGCGCCGATTAACCCTTCCGACCTGATGTTTCTGAAGGGGCTGTACGGCGTGCAGAAACCGCTGCCGGTTGTGCCCGGCTGGGAAGGCGCGGGGCGCGTCGTGGCGACCGGCGACGACTGGCTCAGCCGGATGCTACTGGGCAAGCGGGTTGCATGCGCCGCGCCCAATCAGCGCGACGGCACCTGGGCGGAATATATGCTCACCTCCGCCACACGCTGTGTCCCGCTCAACGACGCCATCCCCGACGAGCAAGGCGCGATGCTCATCGTGAACCCGCTCACCGCATGGGCATTAATCGATATCGCCCGCAAAGACGGCAAACGCGCCTTCGTGCAGACCGCCGCCGCCAGCGCGCTGGGACGCATGCTTCTGCGCCTCAGCCAGCGATTCGGGCTGGAAGGCATCCATATCGTGCGGCGTGCGGAGCAGGCGGAACTGCTCCGCACGATGGGCGCACGCCATGTGTTGAACAGCGAGACGCCCGACTTCGACGCGCGCCTGCGCGAACTCTGCCGCCAGCTGGATGCTCGAATCGCGTTTGAGGCGGTGTCGGGCATGCTCGCGGCGCGCGTGTTGAAGGCGATGCCCAAAGGGAGTCGGTTGATTCTCTACGGCGCACTCTCCGAGTCGCCGGTGATGGCAGACCCGCGCGACCTGATTTTCGAGCAGAAGCGAATCGAAGGCTTTTGGCTGGCGGACTGGCTGGCAGGGCGAAGCGTTCTCGGACAGATTCGGCTGGGCAAACAGGTTCAACACGCGCTCGGCGACCTGTTGCGCAGCGAGATTGCCGGAAAGTACCCCCTCCGCGAGGTGCATCGCGCCCTCGCGGACTATCAGGCGTCGATGACGGCAGGAAAGCGGCTGATTGTAATGGGATAACATGTTCCTCACTCGTCTATCGCCTTCATCAGCCGTATCGTCTCCTGGAGCGCGAACGCCATCTGCCGATAGGTCTGAATCTCGGCGTTGCTAAGCGTGCGCTCGCGGCGGTCTTTGAGCCACTTGTCGCACACCTGATAGCCCCCCACCTGAAACCGCCACACTGCCTCGTCGATGCCCTCGAAGTATTGCGTCTTGTTAATCCACACGCGCCCGCCCTCGTAGCGCGGGAAGCCCTTCTCCACACGATTGCTGCCCGCCACGGGGAACTTCACGGGCGAGCGCGTTAGGTTAGGATGGCGCAGCAGGTGATAGTCTATCAGCTCCTGCCCCAGCGCAGCAAGCGCATAAAACTGCTCGGCACTTTGGGGCAGCGGGATGCGCGGGAAGTCGCGCCGCAGGAACTCGGCATACCGAGCGCGATAACGGGGCGCGTGCAACACAGCGTAGATGTAGGCAAGAATGGATTCTGGCGTAGGGGCAGGTTCGGAACCTGCCCCTACAAGGCGCGTCTCCAAAGCCCGCACAAACTCCGCCCGCAAGTTCGACTCCCGCACCACACGCACCACCCCATCCGCCCCCACCTCCTCGTGATACAGGTAGAGGGGGAACAGATAACCGATATCGAACACGCTGATAGCCTTGTGCCGACATATCTTGTCTGTGACGAAGGCTCCGAACTCCTCTTTCGTCTGGCGTGTTGTAATCAACGCCACATTCGCCTCGCGCAGCATATGCCCCATCACCTCTTCGCGCGGTAGCTCCACCACCATCGGCGTGTAGTAAATCCAGCGCACATCGAAGGGGCGATACAGGATCGGCTGGAAGTACGCCTGCCAGTGCGTGTCGCTTGCCAGTCGCTGGCGATTGGGCGTGAGTTTCCAGTCGCGCGTGTCGCTCAGATGATACCGCTGGCGGAGGGTCGCGTCGGGAATGCTCAGGTCGCGGAACTCGCGGATGCGTCGCTCCAGCGTGGCGCGGTCAAAGTCGATTACGAAGTGGTCGCGGTGTGTCTTGACGCCTGTGGAATGCACGCGAAAGATGTCGGTCAGCAGCCAGCCCTGTTCGTACTCGGCTTGCAGTGTGGCGTCGTACGGCACGAACAGGTACAGCGGCGGCTGGGGCGCAAGCGCGCGCCACGGGGTGTTGCTTACATCGTGCGCCTTCAGGAACGCATACTTCTGCGCCCGACGCCCCCACAACTCGGCGTGATACACCGCGCACGCGCCCCGAACGCCCGCCGCATCGAATCGGTCGGCGTCTGATTGTAAACGATCGGCGTCTGATTCGAATCGGTCGGCGTCTGACTGCAAACGATCGGCGTTAGATGCGCGTTTGACGGCGAGCAAGATTGCCACGCCCTGCTGGATGTCGAACACATTCTCGTCTTTGCTGCCGTCGGGGGCGGTTTCTTTACGGCGGATGTTGCCGTGCAGGTCTAAGATGTAGAGCGCGTCGAAGGCGTCCATCAGGGCGCGGCGCATTTGGCGGAAGGTGGGGTTGTCCAGGTAGCTGTGGTTGGTGATGAAGGCGAGGATGCCCTGTCCTGTTTGCTCCAGTCGCCACTGCGCCCAGCGGATGAACTTCACATAGTCGTCCAGCAGCATCTTGGGGTTTTGTTCTTTGCGGGCGTCTTTGGGGTAGTAGTCGCGGCGCAGCAGGGCTTCGAGCCACTCCACCTGGTTGGCGGAGTGTCCGCTGTAGGGCGGGTTACCGATGACCACGAGGATGGGCGTTTCGCGTTTGACGCGGCTGGCGTGCAGGGCTTCTTCGGAGAGGATGCGCCAGGGTCCCAGGTGCATTGGGATTTGCTCGCTGGGCAGTTCGAGGGTGTTGGTGAGGTAGACGCCGAGGCGGGGCAGGTGCTGCGAGGCGTGCAGCGTCAGCCCCAGTTTCAGATGCGCAATGACATAGGGCGCCATCAGCAGTTCGAAGCCGAACAGTCGCTGGACGAGGTCTGCGCGGGTTTCATCGTTCCACCGCCCGCCCAGCCCCTGCGTGTGCAGGTAATCGCGCACGAACTGCAGGATGTGCGCGAGGAACGAGCCAGTGCCGCAGGCGGGGTCGAGGATGTAGACCTGCGTGGCTGGAGCGTCTCGCTCCAGCGACGGCGCGGGCGTCGCTGGAGCGTCTCGCTCCAGCGACGGCGCGGGCGTGGCTGGAGCGTCCCGCTCCAGCGACGGCGCGGGCG
>JAOAES010000333.1 GCA_026416655.1 Fimbriimonadales bacterium | reverse complement strand
TCAAATTTCTGTCGTGCCATAGTCTGTCTCCTCGCTCTATGCTATTTAGTTTACCTAAAAGTTCAAGGAAAGTGGAGCCCTCGACGGGAATCGAACCCGTGACCTCGTCTTTACCAAAGACGCGCTCTGCCTCTGAGCTACGAGGGCGTCCTGGTGGGGGGAGCAGGATTCGAACCTGCGAAGGCGTCGCCACCAGATTTACAGTCTGGCCCCTTTGGCCGCTCGGGCATCCCCCCGCGAGGTAAGAGTATACCCGAAGTTATTCAGCAGTTGTCAAGGGGTTAGGCACTCCCCCCTTGAATTTGGCGCGGAATGTAGGGTATACTGGATTCGCTCGCGCGTCCGTAGCTCAGAGGATAGAGCGCAAGGTTGCGGACCTTGAGGTCGGGGGTTCGAGTCCCTCCGGACGCGCCACATTTTTCCCGCCCTCGTAGCTCAGTGGATAGAGCGCCTCCGTCCTAAGGAGGGCGTCGGGGGTTCGAATCCCTCCGAGGGCACCAGATGCTCGGAGAGGTGCCGGAGTGGTTGAACGGGCTCGTCTCGAAAACGAGTATCCTCCCAAAAGGGGGATCGTGGGTTCGAATCCCACCCTCTCCGCCAGAGAAGCGTTATGCGCTGGACAGACACCCACTGCCATCTGAACCATCCCGATTTGTACGCCGAGTGGCAAGCCGCGCTGTTTCGCGCGCAGCAGTCGGGCGTGCGTCGTCTTGTCGTTGTCGGCTACGATCTGGGAAGCAGCCAGCGTGCCGTTCATCTGACGGAGGCATCGGACGCCCTCTACGCCACCGTCGGTATACATCCCCACGATGCTGCGCAGTGCGACAACAACGCCCTGCGCCAGCTGCGTGAACTCGCGCAACGCCCGCGCGTGGTCGCTATCGGCGAGATTGGGCTGGACTTTTATCGCGACCTGTCGCCCCGCGCGGCGCAATACGAAGCCTTCCACGCACAGATGCGACTCGCTGCGGAACTCGCTTTGCCCGTCGTGATTCACTGCCGCGACGCCTACGATGAATTGCTGCAGGTGTTAGCCGAGTACCCTGCCGTGCGCGGTGTGCTACACTGTTTTTCGGGCGATGCCGAGCAGGCGCAGCGTGGGCTGGAGCTGGGCTATTATCTGGGAATCGGTGGCGTGGTCACCTTCAAAAGCGCGGAGGCGTTGCGATCCATCGTGCGCTCCGTGCCGCGCAACCGCCTGCTCTTGGAAACGGACGCGCCCTACCTCGCCCCTCACCCCTATCGTGGCAAGCGCAACGAGCCTGCCTATTTGCCCCTGATTGCGCAGCAGGTCGCCACACTATGGGACATTTCGCTGGACGCCCTGTCGGAGCAGACTGAGCGGAACGCGGAGGCGTTGTTATTTACCCCGCATGAGACGCCAGAAAAGATAGCTCGCCCCTAACCCGCCGAGGACGCCTCCCAGCACGGGCGCGAGCGCGGGCGGCAGTGGCAATCGGCTCAATAACGCCGCCAGCGGAATTGAGAGCAGCGCAATCAGTCCCAGCGTGTTAACCAAAGCCCGGCGCGCCCTGCGCGTGGCGGCGCGCTCTAACTGCAACATCCTTTCGAAGTCAGCGGTTCCGTGTTGAAGATACTCGGTCAGCCCGCGTAGCTCTGCCACGATGAGGTCAGCGTCCTGCTCGCTCAGGGCGCGTGGCGCACGGGCGAACTCGTAGGTCACATCGACGAGCGTCTGCGTTCCCCAAGGCTGCAACTTCGCCTCCACCGTGATAGGCAGCTGGCGCGGTGAGAAAGTGGTGATTGCCCGCCAGAAACTGCCGCGCGCCCAGCGCGAAGGGGCTGGCTCCTCGTAGCCAATAGCGCGGAAATATTCGCGCAGCCGCTCGGACGCCGCGTCGCTATCATAAGCCACCGCGCCCGACCAGCGGAACTTCATGGCGACTCCTGAGGGCGTCGAATCCCCTTCAACAACCGCTTGCGGAACGCTGGGGGAATACGCCGTACCTGATGGCAGTTCCGACACCGCGCCTCGTAGTGGTCCTCCGCGCCGACCAGTATCGTCGGCTCGTCCCACGCCGCGGGGCGTCCGTCCACCAGACGCTGCGTATGGCTCGCGGGGCGTCCACACTGCACGCAAATCGCCCGCAGCTTGATGACCTCATCCGCCGCCGCGAGCAACTGGGGCATAATGCCGAACGGCTGCCGCCGAAAATCCTGATCCAGTCCCGCCACGATGACCGCCTTGCCTGCATCGGCAAGTTCCACGCACAAGCGCACAAGGTCTTCATCAAAGAACTGCGCTTCCTCGATTGCAATCACGTCGGTATCGGCGTCCAACAGGCAGATTAACTCCCGTGTGTTGCGTACGGGAATCGCGCCCAGCTGAACGCCGTTGTGCGTAGCGACCGCCGTGTGCGCGAATCGGTCATCTAAAGCGTGTTTGAACACCTGCACTTTTTTGCGGGCGTACATCGCGCGGCGCACGAGGCGTATTAACTCCTCCGACTTGCCCGCAAACATACTCCCGCAAATCACGGTGAGCTGACCGAGCGGTTTCATAGGGCTAAGTCTCAGTTCGATGCAGCGCGCTCCTTTCCTGCCGTTGCCAGGTCAGCTCCAGAACGCGCGCAGTGCGGGATACAGCCGACGATAGCGCGCGTAGACCGCATCGTAAGCCGCCACCTGCTCAGCGTCTGGCTCGGTTTTCGAGGCGAGTTGTACGGTGGCGGCGCAGGCTTCGGGCACGCTTTGCCAGACACCTGCCCCTACCCCCGCCAGTAGCGCGACCCCGTAGGCGGGACCCTCTTCCGCCTGCAGGGTGTACACCGGCTGCCCGAATGCGCTCGCCATAATCTGCCGCCAGGTGAGGCTCTTCGCGCCCCCACCCGTCAAACGCAGCTCGTTCAGAGGGACGCCCATCGCCTTCAAGATCTCCAGCGAGTCGCGCAAGCCGAACGCAACACCCTCTAACACAGCGCGCGTGCAGTGGGCGCGCTTATGAGCAAGCGTCAGCCCCACAAACGCGCCGCGCGCCTGCGGGTCGGGATAGGGTGTGCGCTCGCCCGATAGGTAGGGCGCGAACAGCAACCCTTCCGCGCCCGTAGGAACTGCCCCAGCGTCTTGAACCAGCGCGTCAAAGTCGGTTTCGGGCGCGAAGGTTTCGCGAAACCACTGCAGCGCGCCGCCTGCCATCAGCATCACGCCCATCACATGCCATGCGCCCGGTACGGCGTGGCAGAAGGTATGCGTGCGATACTGGGAGTCAACCTGCGGCGCGTCTAAGTGCGCGAACACCACGCCGCTTGTGCCGATAGAGACCGAGGCGCGCCCCGTTTGCACAACGCCAACGCCGACTGCCCCTGCCGCCTGATCCCCCGCGCCGCCCACGACAGGCGTCCCCTCCGTTAGTCCCGTCGCCTGCGACGCCTGCGCGGATACGCGCCCTGTAATCTCAGGCGACTCATACACTTTGGGGAACCACTCGCGCGGCAACTCCAGCGTGTCAAGCATCCCATACGCCCAATTACGTTGGGGAACATCGAACAGGGCGGTTCCCGAAGCGTCCGAGACCTCCGTCGCCGACTCGCCCGTCAGGCGATAGCGGATAAAGTCTTTCGGCAGCAACACCTGCCGTACACGCGCGTAGTTTTCTGGCTCGTGGTTGCGCAGCCAGATAATCTTGCCCACCTGAAAGCCCGTCAGTACAGGGTTCAAGGTCGTTTCCAGAACGGTGCGTTCGCCGACCCGCTCGGTAATCCATGCGCATTCGGCTGCGGTGCGCTGGTCGCACCAGAGCAGCGCAGGACGAATCGATTCACCGCGCTCATCCAGAAACACGGAGCCATGCATCTGCCCGCTCAGCCCGACGCCGCGGATTGCGGTCGAGTCAACGCCCGAATCGGTAAGCAGGCGACGAACCGCCTTGCAGGTGGCGTTCCACCAGTCGTTGGGGTCTTGCTCCGCCCACAAAGGCTGGGGAGTGTAAAGCGGGTACGACTCGCTCGCGCTGGCGACGACCTTGCCTGCAGTGTCGATGAGCAACGCCTTCACGCCCGATGTGCCGATGTCAATTCCCAGCAGATACATCGTGTTTTCATGTTCGCTTTCCCCGCTCGCAATCCTCTTGACCCGCCCTTGCCCCCCTCGCGCTTGTGTACCCTTATGCCAATCAGCGCAGCCAATGCCGTGATGTCGTCGGTGGGGACGCCGACGCTACACAAGGGCATGCGTAGCGTCGGCATCCCCACCGACGAAATTACGACCCCTCACCTACAGGCATCAATCCTGGTCGGGATCGAACGGGCTAATGTAGAATCGCGGCTGGACTGCCCCGCCATAGATATTGCCCACGCCGTTGCGACTGCTGCTCCAGAACAGCAGCAGCGCCTCATCCAGCCCGCCGTAGGAGTCGCTGAGCAGGCTACCCAGCTGACGGAACTCCAGGTTCGGCATCGCCCAGAGATAGAGTTCGTTCGTAGGCAGGTCGATCGGCACGGGCGATGTGTATTCGACCTCTGTCGCGAAGGAGCGCGCGAGGTTGCCTTCGTCAATCCAGCGTACGATGAGCGTCTCCTCCAGCGTCACGATGTTGCCTGCGCGGTCGCGCGCGATGTAGCGCACATTCACCTCTTTGCCGAGGTCCTCGGCGGTGAAGTAGATGTTGCCGCGCAGGGCGTCGTACTCATAGAAGCCGAGTTGCGCGCCGGGCGCGTTGTTCGCCGTCAGTTGCACGACGGCGTGGTTCGCGCCCTGCGCGAGGGTGAACGAACCTGTTTGGATGGGCAGTTGCCCGCGCTGGGTCAGGATAGGCGACTGCAGGCGCACGCCGGGACGCAGCGTCTTGAAGAAGTAGTTGCCTGAACTGTTCGGCGGCGGGCTGGTGCGGCGGAAGAAGAGCCACACGCGATCCAGAGGCGGACGCTCGTTGGAGTTCGCTGCGCCGTTGTTCACGCCCTTGCGCACAGGGGACGCGCCCGTGTTGTTGATGTTGTGGCGCGGGTTCATCGTACGCTGGAACACCGCTCGCAGCTGCGAGTAGGTTCCCGCCGAGCCGGGCGCAAGCGCGCTGATGCGATACACGCGCGGGCGATAGGTCACCGTCACGAGGTCGTTCAGGCGCGGCGCAAAGTTCACGAAGCGCACCGTCCCGTTCGTCGGATCCACCACAACCACACCGCGATTGCGCACTCCCACAATCTGACCGCCGCCACCCAGCACCGGTTCGTTGAAGGTGAACTGCATCAAGCCGGTCTGCGCGTCGACGACTGGGCGCTGCAGAATGAACTGGGTGGGGTTGCTGGGATTCGGCTCGCGCAGAATCGACACCCCGTTAATCTTGATGTCGACGTCGGGCGCGGTCGGGTCAGTGTTCCAGTCGCCGTCGATGGACGCCCAGTCAAGATGACGTACTCGCCACACATTCTGACCGGGGTCTTTCTGAGCGACTTCATCGACCACAGCGGGCAGGAAGCGTTCCTGCGTGACGCCGAGCGGACGGTCTGCCCGGCTGTCGCTCAGGGTGAGCAGGTTGCCGTTGTTCGGGTTCACATAGAACCGCTGCATCAGGATCTCCGACTCGTTGCGGTCGCCGACCGTGCCGATGAAGAACACATCCGCCAGGTACACAAAGCCCTGAGCGGGCGCGTTGGGGTTCGCTGTGACGCGATACACATTCGCCTGCACGCTTTCGACAGAGCGCACGACGGGCGAGAGCGGTAGGCGTTGCTCGCGTCGCCAGCTGGCAAACTGGTCGCCGCCCGATGTGATGTAGAAAATCTGGTTGCGTCCCGACGGCGCGGCGACATAGAACAGCCAGTTGCCCACGCCGTCCAGCCCCGCTATGGAGAGGCTGGTGCGCGGGACAACAGGATCGAGCGCGACCGCCTGCGGAACGCCGAGCGGCGCGCCCGTGCCGGGATCCAGTCGCGTGTAGAACAGCAGTTCGTACTTCTGGTTGCGCAGGATGACCTCGCCTGTCCAGAACAGGAATGCGCCGCCTGGAGTCACGCGCACGAACGGACGATGATGCTTGATGGTCGCCGCCTCCGCGCTGGTGAGCGGGCGTCCCAATCCCAACGCATTGGAGAACAGGCTACCATCGGGATCGTTCGGGTAGGGACCAATCAGGTCGCGCCACCAGCGGTCGTTCGAAGCGGGGACCCAGCCGTTTGCGGTGCGCACATTGTTCTGTAGCGTATTCCGCGCATTCCAGTCGAGCGTCGCCTTGTAGAGATAGAAGCTGTCAGGACGTTGCACTGGGTCAGCGCGATTGCTCGCCCAGTAGAGGTGGAGTCTGCCCGTGCTGGGGTCGCGGAAGGCGGCGGGGGTGATGTCGCTGATGCGCGGCGCGTTCGCGCCCGGCACAGCGTCGATCATCGGGATAACGCCCTGATTCGTGCTGCCCGTGAGCTGTGTCTCGCGCACGCGCACGACCACGCGCATCGGCGGCGTCGCGAAGGAGCCGTTCACCACGCCGGGCACGCCGCCCGAATTGTGCTGGTAGGGCGACAGCGACTGCGAGTAGACGCCCATCGGCTGGAACGGCGGGATGGCGATGGCAATCTGCGGCTTACGCGGCTCCACCACGATATCGGGGTTGCGCCGCGGCGGAATCGCAGGCTGAGTCAACACCGTGGAGGTGTAGTCGCCGACCTGCGGCTTCTGCAGAATCGGGTACGGCTGCTGATTCGTGCCCGGGTAGAACGGGTTCGGCTGGGGCCAGAAGCGTGTATCGAGCGTGCTGGCGACCGTCGTCCACGCCGGAATCCCCGCGAAGAAGCTCACCATATCCGAGAAGAGAGTGACCGTGCCTTGCGGGTTGCCGAACGCCTTGCCCAGATACACCGGGTACAGGTTCACATTCCCCTCGTTGCGCACTGTGAACGTTTTCCAGAACGAAGAGAAGATTGGGTTGTCCGGGCGGAAGGTGGAGCTGGGATGATTGGGGAAGAGGTTGCCCCAGTTGAAGCCGAACCCGCCGGGCAGCGAACCGAAGTCGATGACCTGCTCTTCCACGAACAGGCGTTCATCTGCCTGCACCGTCGCGGTGCTGTTTATCTCGCGATACGCCTCGATGCGCAGGTTCTGGGTCACGCCGGGTTGCA
>JAOAES010000313.1 GCA_026416655.1 Fimbriimonadales bacterium | reverse complement strand
AACCGTGTCATAAGTGAGATTGGTATCCGAAAGCGTCTGTGCGTGTAAACTGCCTGCCAATGCCAACCATGCGAACCAGATTACTGAGCGTATGCGCATGGCTCTATTATAGCCCAGTTTCAGTAGTAGTATCGCCTGCGTCCATACAGCAGTTTTGTTGGACCGCCCAGCGCCTTAATGGTCAGGTAGCCCGCCACAAAGCCGCCGATATGCGCCAAGTACGCTACGCCCGGATTGTAAACCAGAAACTGCGACACGAACCAGAAAATCAGGAAGAAGATGGCGGGCACCTCTACGAAGGTGATAATCACAAAGAGCAGCACGCAGTCGATTCGCGCATGGGGAAAGAGCAGCAGATACGCGCCCATCACGCCCGCAATCGCGCCGCTTGCGCCCACCACAGGTATCGGTGACGTCCAGTTGAACAGGATATGCGACAACGCCGCCACAACGCCCCAGAACAGATAGAGCAGGAGATATCGAAAGTGCCCCAGGGCGTCCTCCACGTTGTTGCCGAAAATCCACAGCGACCACATGTTCCCGATAATGTGCAGAAAGCCTCCATGCAGGAACATGCTGGTCAGGATGGTGAGCCATGGGTTCACCACCGGCTCGGCACGGATGCCGTGTTGCATTTCCAGCTGGAGGCGCGTGAGCGGATTGACGGGCGCGCCCGTAATCTCGGCGGGAATCGCGGCGTAGACATAGGTCACGCGCGGGTCGAGCAACTGCATGATGAATACAATCACATTCACCACGATTAGCCCGACCGTCACGAACGGGAACCGATGCGACGGGTTATGGTCGCGAATAGGTAGCAGCACAGCGCACCGATTCGCGTGTGGGGGCGAAAATCCTGCCGGCAGGAGAATTGCGCCGATGGCTGTATTACAGCGGCGTGCGCCGCGTTCATCTGCTGTTCATCGCCGTTGTGGGGCTGCACGCCTATCTTCTGCGCTTGCGTGCGCCCTATGTGGCGGACGACCATTTCATCTTTTACCGCTTACAGCAGGGAGGCGTGTTCGGGTTTGCCAGCCAGCCGCCGACGAGCTTCTTTCGCCCGTTCATCTCGCTCCACTACTACCTGGACTATCGGCTGGGGATGTCGCCCCTTTTTTCGCATCTGGTCAATGTGTTCTGGCATACGGTGTGCGGCTTGTTGGTGTACGCCCTTGCCTATCGGCTGCTGATACGCTGGGGATGGCACTGGCAGCGGGCGCAGTGGGCGGCGTTCACAGGAGCGTTGGCGTTTACGGTGTTGCCTGCGAATGTAGAGGCGGTTGCATGGTTCGCGGCGCGAGCGGACATGGTCGCGACGGCGGGCGCGCTGAGTGCGCTGTTGCTGCTGATGCGCTTTCAGCAAAGCGGTCGCCTGGGGGATTATCTCGGCGCACTGCTCTGCTTCACGGTTGGGCTATTTTGTAAAGAGTCGCTGCTTACCTTTCCACTGATTGCGTGGCTCTGGCTGCGCTACTTAGGCGTGGAGCGCGCGGGACGGCTCGCCGCACCGTTTTTCGGGGTGTTGTTGCTCTATCTGGCGATGCGCACAGCGGTTGTGGGCGGGGCGGGCGCGTATCCCGAAGCGTGGGGAACGCTGCAACGCCCATGGATGCTGCTGGTGAACCTGTTTGCCTACCTGTTCCAGATGGGGATGCCCGCGATTCTGTATGGGTTGGGACGCGACGCATGGGATACGCTGCTGTGGGGCGTGTGGCTGGCGGGTGCCGGGTGTGTTCTCCTTGTCTGGCGTAGCCTGCCGGCGCGGTCGTTCTCGGTGGACGGGCGTCTCCTGCTGGGGGTTGTGCTACTGGCGTTGCTTCCCGTGCTGATTTTCAAGCCGTCGCCACTCTACTTTCTGAACAGTCGCTACTCGTATCTGGCGTCGGCGTTCGTGGCGGTGGGGATTGGCGCATTTTTGACGCAACTGGGACGGCGGAGCCGTCTGGGGCGCGTCGCGACCGCCTTGTTGCTTGTGGCTTACTATGCGGGAACGCTGCGTCAGGCGGATGTGTGGCGCGAGGCAGGTGTAATCGCTCGCCGCAGTATTCTCTCACTACGGCACGCTCCTGCAGCTCAGCCGCTGCTGGTTCTGAGCGTGCCCGACCACTTTCACGGCGCGTATATCTGGCGAGCGGGGTTCCACGAAGGCGTTGCCGTGCTGCTTCCCGAACGCGCGAATCAGCCCCTCTATGTCGCCAGCCGTTTTACTATGCGTCTCCGAGCCGATACGGCGGTGCGCTATGCCGACGGCGTGGCGACCCTGTCCAACCCTAACGACATCTTCCTGCCCCCCGAAGGCGTGCGTACCCCTCCGGGCGATGAGCCAATCGTGCTGCCGGATAAACTGGTGATTCACTGGTCGCTGATTGAGCAGCATCAGCTGATCACCTTCCAAAACGGGCGTTTTGTGCTGGCAGCACCGTAATTATCCAAGCCGATTTTCGGCTTCCCGCCGACATTCGCGATGCCGATTGGTCCTGCAAGAGGGGTCTGGGTGGCGCCATCAAATGCTGTCAGCGCAGGTAAAATCTTCGTGTGCGGGGCGAAATCGAACACAGTTTGGCGCAGACCTACAGGCGGCTGACCTACGCCAGTGCGCTGGTAATGGCAATCGGCTGGTTATGGCACTTAGCGCGGGGCGACGAACGCAACTGGGTCATCGACGCGGGGGTAGGACTCCTGTTGCTGACGCCCCTGCTGGCGCTGGCGCACCTGGCGTGGCTGGCAAAGGAGCGTGATCGACTCGCAGCACGCTACAGCTGGATCGCACTAACGCTGCTGGGCTTCGCCGTTCTGCTGGGACTTCTGATTGAGCGACTGCGATGAACCTCTCCGAATCGTTGCGACGGGCACTGGAGCAGATTGTAGGAGGCGACGCGGTGATTACCGACCCTGTACAACTGCTCTCTTACGACTGCGACGCCTACACGATCGAGAAAGCCCTGCCGACGGTGGTCGTGTTGCCGCAAACCACGGAGCAGGTCGCCGCGATTGTGCAACTGGCGCATCGTGAAGGGTTGCCAGTTACGCCGCGTGGGGCAGGCACAGGGCTGTCAGGCGGCGCGCTCGCCGTGAACGGCGGGGTGGTTATCGGCTTCAGCCGTATGAACCAGATTCTCTGGGTGGACGAGCGCAACCGTCGTCTGCGGGCGCAGGCGGGCGCGGTAAACTATCAACTGAGCAAAGCCGCGCAGCATGCGAACCTCCACTTCGCCCCGGATCCCTCCTCGCAAGGCGCGTGTACGATTGGTGGGAATGTCGCCGAAAACTCTGGCGGGCCGCACACCCTGAAATACGGCGTTACGGTGAACCACATCACCGGATTACAGATCGTTCTGCCCGACGGCGAGGTGGTGGAGCTGGGCGGGCTGGAAGACGAGCCGTGCGGCTATGACCTCGTGGGATTGATGACAGGCAGCGAGGGCACTCTGGCAATCGTGACGGAGGTTATCGCCCGTCTGACGCCCAATCCGCAGAGTGTGCGCACGCTGCTGGCGGTGTTCGGAACCTTAGAAGACGCCAGCCAGACCGTGTCGGATATTATTGCAGGGGGCATTGTGCCCGCCGCGCTGGAGTTGATGGACGCGCTCACGCTCCAGGCGGTGGAGGCGGCGTTCGGCTACGGCTTCCCGCTGGACGCGGAAGCAGTGCTACTAATCGAGCTGGATGGCTTAGAGGCAGAGCTGGACGGCGAGCAGGCGGCAGTAGAAGCCATTTGCCAGCGCAACGCTGCGCGTGAGGTGCGCCGCGCGACGACGTCGCAGGAACGCGCCCGGCTCTGGGCGGCGCGCAAGAAAGCCATCGGCGCACTCGGCAGGCTCGCCCCCTCATGCGTGACGCAGGACGGCGTTATCCCCCGCTCCAAACTGCCCCACGTGCTGCGCGAAGCCGCCCAAATCGCCTCGAAGTATCAACTTCAGCTGGCGAACGTGTTCCACGCTGGCGACGGCAACCTGCATCCCGTGCTACTGTTCGACGATTCCGACCCTGACCAGGTGGCGCGTGTGGTAGAGGCGGGGGATGAAATCCTCGCCCTCTGTCTGCGCGAAGGCGGCAGCCTCACGGGCGAGCATGGGATTGGCGTGGAAAAATGCGCGATGATGCACCAGATGTTCACCGCCCACGACTTAGACACGATGCGGCGCGTGAAAGCTGTGTTCAATCCGCGCGACCGCCTCAATCCCGAAAAGATGTTCCCCGATACACGCTACTGCTACGAGAGCAAACGCGCGTTGCGCCGCGGCGCAATAGGACTGTAGGGCGATACTTTGGGAGATTTCCCCCGTCAAAACTACCGGAAAAACAGCCCTGTTTTTCCGCGTGTGGTGGGGCGTTTGCCCCGTCGGAAGGAGGATTAGCCATGCGTTTTCAGGATCGCTTGAGGAGACATGAGCCGCTGGCTCTTGCGTGCTTCGTCGTGTTCGCGCTATCGTGGGCTGTCGGATCTACGCAGCCTTCACTGACCTGGTTAGGTGTTTTCCCCAACGGTGAGTTCTCGGAGGCGTGGGGCATCTCGGCAGATGGGCGCACCGTCGTCGGCGCAAGCCGTGCGGGAGGGATTACTCGCCCATTCCGCTGGACGCCAACGACGGGACTGGTGGACTTAGGCAACTTCGGCGGGGGGCTGCACTCCGCTCAAGGCGTCTCGGCGGACGGGAGCGTTGTGGTCGGCTACTCACAGAACGTTGCGAACGCCTATCGTCCGTTCCGCTGGCAGGGAGGTTCGTTGAGTGAGCTGCCTATGCTGAGTGGGGCACGCTGGGGGCGAGCGCTGGGCGTTTCCGCCGATGGGAACACCGCCGTCGGCGAAATCGGGCTGGGGGCAGGACGCCGACGCGCCGTGCGCTGGACAAGTAGCGGCGTGCAAGACCTGGGCATCCTGCCCGGTGGACAGGACTGGAGCGCGGCGGTCGCGGTCTCCGCGGACGGCTCGGTCGTGGTGGGCAGCGCGCAGATTGGCGGAACCTATCGTGCTTTCCGCTGGACGGCTGAAACGGGAATGCAAAACATCGACACGCTGAACGGCTCGCTCAGCCACGCCCGCGCGGTGTCCGCTGACGGGTCAACGGTGGTAGGACAGTGGCAGGCGTCCCGCAGCAGTCAGGCACATGTTTTTCGCTGGCGCGCCGGCGCAGGTATCGAGACCCTGGGCTTGCTCCCCGGCGGAACCTGGACGGATGTCTTCGGAGTCTCCGCCAATGGACGCATCCTTGTCGGGCAGGCGCAAACTGCCAACGGCGAGGTGGTCGCCGTGCGCTGGATTGAGGGCGTCGGCTGGGAAGACCTAAACGTGGTCTATGGCGACCTGCTCGATCCAGAGACGATGCTTCTGGGCGCGACCGCCATCTCGCCCGACGGACGCTTCATCGTAGGCTACGGCTACAACGCGCTGACCGACCGCGGCGAGGCGTTCCTGCTGGACACGATACCTGAGCCGAGTTCACTGCTGGGGCTGCTGGGTGGGTGTCTGCTGCTTGGGCGACGGATACTCTCAGGCACAGGCGAGGGTCGGCGCAGTGCGTGAACCATCGGGGAGTGTTCGTTTTGGGTATAATCTTATACTCATCTTGCGCCCCCGTAGCTCAGTGGATAGAGCGCAGGCCTCCGGAGCCTGGTGCGCAGGTTCGATTCCTGCCGGGGGCGCCAGATGAG
>JAOAES010000251.1 GCA_026416655.1 Fimbriimonadales bacterium | reverse complement strand
CGACCTCCGGCTCGGCGAAACAGAGAAAAGCGACCAGCTCGCGTAGCTTGCCCTCATAGAACAGGCGTAGACTGCCCACCGGGGGCGGCGTGAGGAGCGATTCCACCACGCCCTGCAACAGCGGGTTGCTCACCAGTAGATAGAGCGTCTGGGGCAGTTCGGACGCGCCCGCCACGAAAGGTTGCAGTTCAGCAAGCACGCGCTCCGCATCGGGCGCGAGCAGGCTCCGCAGATACTCGGGCGCGAGGCGCACAATCAGGTGATGGTGCAGGTAGCGCACATCGCTGCGCAGGGTGCGCGGACAGGTCAGGTGTTCGGGGTCAGGCGGGCGCAGGCTCAGCACAAACTCCGCCCAGCCCGTCTCGCCATCGAACTCCTGCGTCGTGAGCGGGTCGTCCGAATAAAACCGTCGCTCATAGACCAGAGCATGCTCACATCGAAACAGCAGCCGCGCTCCCGCAGGCGCGTCGCACATCGCACAGGGCGATAGAGCCGTCGTCATCACCCTATAGGATACCCGCTCTACACCTTCAACTCAATCACGGAGGGCGACCAGCCCAGTTCGCAGAGTTTCTGCAGATAGTCGTCGGGCGTGAGCGTATCGGGATGACGCCCCGTAAGCGCGACAATCACGCCCTCCATCACATTCGTCGCGAAGGTCTCGCCCTCGATCACGGGCGTTGTGGTAATCACCCGCGCTGCGCCCGCCCCACGCAAGAACTCGATGTCCGCCTTGCGCACGGTGTTCGTGATGACCGTCTTGTTCGGGATCTGGTCGGGCATGTATTTGCGGATGTAGTGCCAGTCGCCCGCGATGACATCGGCTTCCTGAAAGAGTTTCTCGGCGCGGGGGGTGCGCTTCTCCTGTTTCTCGCCCGTCGGGTAGAACCACTGGAACGGCAACTGCGTGATAATCGGCAGCAGCAACCGCCCCAGTATCTCCACTGTGCGGTAGGAGCGTATCGGGATAGGCACACCGACGGCGAACACTAAATCGCCATAAATCACGCGCTTGGCAAGTCGCGCCAGTTCCTGCGCCATGCCGAAACGGTCTACCGCCGCGACCAGCAGCACCGTCGCCTGCGAGAAGTCGACCACGCGATGCTCCTGAATCCAGCGCAACGCCTCGCGCTCCAAAGTGTTTTTCAGCCCACTGCCGTCCACGACGGGCGTTTTCCTGGCGACGGCGACCAGCCGCTGAATCGAGCGGAAGGTATAGCGGCGGTTGCCCACCCAGATGTGCAGGTCTGCCCCGCCGACTCCCAGCGCGTCGACTTTACCGTCCAGCTCGGCGAACAGCTGCTGGAATCGGCGCAAGTCGCCATCCGTGCCGACGCGCTCTATCAGGAACGGTTCACCTGCAATCACCACCTCGCTGCGCTTGTCGCGCTTCGAGGAGCCGAGACTGACCGAGACGATATGCTTCACCGATAGTCCTTGAACAGCTCGCTGACCGATTCGTCGTGGTGGATGCGCTTAATCGCCTCGCCCAGCAGGGGCGCGACCGACAGGCGCACCAGTTTATCGAACTGCTTGTGCGGCGGCACGGGGATGGTGTCCGTGCAGATGACCTTCTCGATGGGCGATTCGGCGAGTCGTTGGGGCGCGCTGCCGGAGAACACGGGATGCGTACAGGCGGCGATGACGCTCGTTGCGCCGCGTTTCAGGAGCGCCTCGGCGCCTTGCACGACCGAGCCGCCCGTGTCGATCATGTCGTCGATCATAATAGCGATTTTGCCCTGCACCTCGCCGATGATTTCCATCACTTCCACCTTGTTGGGTTCGGGGCGTCGTTTGGCGATGATGGCGAGGGGCGCATCTAACGCTTCCGCCAGCGAGCGCGCGCGTGGCACGCCTGCCACATCGGGCGAGACGACCACGATGTTCTGCTCGTGGTAGCCCTGCGCGATGAGATATTCGGCGATAATCGGTCCCGCGTAGAGATGGTCAACAGGAATGTCGAAAAAGCCCTGTATCTGCTCGGCGTGCAGGTCAACGGCAATCACGCGCGTTGCGCCTGCCTCGGTAATCAGGTCTGCCACCAGGCGTGCGGTAATCGGTTCGCGGGGCTTGATTTTTTTGTCCTGTCGCGCGTAGCCGTAATATGGAATGACGGCGGTGATGCGTCGTGCCGACGCCCGTCGGAAGGCGTCCAGCAACACCAGCAGCTCCATCAGGTTGTCGTTCACAGGGGCGCAGGTCGGTTGCACGACGAACACATCCATCCCACGCGCACTTTCGAGTACCTGCACGCGCACCTCGCCGTCCGCAAAGCGCGTGCAAATCATCTGTCCCAGCGGTCGTCCTAAGTAGGCGGCGATTTTCTCTGCCAGCTCGGGGTTGGCGTTGCCGCCAAACAAAAGAATTTCCTGCCCGTTGTTCATGGTTCGGTACCTCCCGCGCCATGTTTAGATTCGCGCCGCTTACGCACCCATCCTGCCTTAACCGTTTGATAACTTCGGGCGATTGCTAAGGATTCGGGGGGCACATCTTGATTGATGGGGCTGGCGGCGGCGATATACGCGCCGTCGCCGATGGTCACAGGGGCAATCAATGTCGCATGCGAGCCGACGAACACGCCATCGCCAATCACAGTGCGGTGTTTGCGCTCGCCGTCGTAGTTGCAGGTAATCGTGCCCGCGCCGATGTTCGTGCCCTTGCCGATTGTCGCGTCGCCCAGATAGGTGAGGTGCAACACTTTCGTGCCCTCGCCGATTTCCACGTTCTTAATTTCCACGAAATCGCCCACACGCACGCCATTATGTAGCACCGTTCCGGGGCGGATATGGGCGAACGGTCCTACCGACACCTCTGCGTGAATCCGCGCCTGGACGAGATGCGAGCGGAACAGGTGGCAGTTGTCGCCTACGGTGCAGTCCTGCAGGTACAGGTCGGGTCCGAGGGTGCAGTTCGCGCCGATGGTGGTCTGTCCGCGCAGATGGGTGTTGGGTTCAATCACGGTGTCGTGTCCGATTTGCACGGTCGGCTCGATGTAGGTCGTAGCGGGGTCAATAATCGTTATGCCGTCCATACAGAGTTGCTTGAGGATGCGCATGCGCAGCGCGTTACCTGCCTGCGCGAGTTCCCAGCGGTTGTTGACGCCCAGCAGCAGGGTCGGGTCAGGCGACTGCCAGGTCGTCACGCGCGCTCCTTGCGCCGCCAGGATCCCAATCACATCGGTCAGGTAGTATTCGCCCTGAGCGTTCTGGTTGCTCAGGTGCGGCAGGGCGTCACGCAACGCATCCGCTCGGAAACAGTAGAAGGATGTACAGACCTCGTGAATCGCTTTCTGTTCGGGCGTGGCGTCTTTTTCTTCCACGATGCCAATTACATGCCCTGCCTCGTTGCGCAGGATACGCCCGTAGCCTGTGGGGTCGTCCAGCAGGGCAGTGGCTAACACGCATGCGGAGTCGGTCGTCCGCGCGGCTTCGTAGAGCGACCGGAACACTTCAGGGGTCACAAGGGGCGAGTCGCCTGCCGCGACCAGCACATAGGCGGCGTCGGGGGGGAGGTGTGGCATGGCTTGCATCACGGCGTGCCCTGTACCGAGTTGCTCGGTTTGCAGCGCGTATCGGTATGTATCGCCCAACGCCTGCTGTACCTCCTCTGCGCCGTGCCCCACCACCACGATAATTGGCTCGACGCCTGCTTGTTCTAAGGCGCGTAGCACATAACTTGTGAGGGGCTGTCCCAGCAGCGGGGTAATCGCTTTGGGGCGCTCGGATTTCATGCGGGTTCCTTTGCCCGCCGCCATCACAATCGCAGCCAGTTTAGACGCCATAGATCGCCTCCCGAACCGCGGCGCGGGGATTATACCTGATGGGGTCTGCTTTTAGTCTTGCAGACTCCGCAAGTATCTCGACGCCGAGTCGGTAGAGGGGTCGGCGTCGGCTTCGGGATCGATTCCGCGCAGCATCATGCCCTGCCCGCGCGAGAGGTGCGTCGCGACGGTCGGATGGTCGGTCGGGTCACGCATCTGTACGAGGAGGGTGGTGCGCGCCTCCTGCGTGGTGTTCACCCCGGAGCCGTGTATGGTGAGATAGTTGAACACCACCACATCGCCTGCTTGGGCGGGCACAGGCGTCGCCCGATCCAGCGGATACTGTTCGACGGGCAAGTGCCAGCCGCCCTCGCGTTCGTGGGGGATTGGACCCAACCGGTGGCTGCCCGGTACAACGAGCAGGCATCCTTTCTCAATCGGTGCGTCATCAAAGAAGAAAATCGCGGCAAGCATCGTGTGTTTCTCGTGGGGGAAGTAGGGATAGTCCTGATGCATCGGGAACGGTGCGCCGCGTTCAGGAGGCTTGATGAACAGCTTCGTGTGGTGCAGCTGGATATTGGGTCCAATCAGGTCGGCGATGCGGTCGGTCAGGCGCGGGTCGCAAATCAGCCGGGTGAACGCTGCACTGTGGAACTGCGCGTTGTGGCAGTGCAGGAGCGTTGTGGGCAGGTCGGAAACGAGCTTCGCACTGCCCCACTGGGCATGCACAGCGGTTTCGCCCCCGCGCGTCGCGGCGAGCCGATGAATCAGCGCGTGCGCTTCCTCGCGTAAGTAGGCGGCTTCGTCGGGGGTGATTACGCCGGGAATGTGCAGGTAGCCGTTCTCGTGGTAAAACGCAACCTGCTCGGCAGTGAGACCGTGATGTTTCTCTCCTGTAATCATCGCTGATCGGCATGATTGTACCTCTCCGTCGTGGCATCGGTTTCGCAACGGAGTCAATCGGGTATACTTTTTTCTCGTAGCCTGCAGGCTACAGGGGGAGCTGCCATGAAAGTGTATCGATTGGATTTAAATGATGTCGTCCAGCACCCTGGACGGCGCGTGGAGTACCCGATCGAAATCTGGTTAGAGCGGGAAGAGGCTCCCCCGCTGGCGGAACCGATTCACGGGACGCTGGTCGCCGAAAGCGGCGGACGCATCCTCCGCATCTCCGGCGAGTTCCAGACCACGGTGTGGCTGGAGTGCGGACGCTGCTTGAGCTATTTCCAGCTGCCTGTGGCGTTCGAAATCCACGAGGAGTTCCCCTTAGCGGGCACGCCCGCTGGATTGAGCGCGTATGGCTACGCCGAAGTGGAAGATCGGGACTCGTTCCCCGTGTTCGAGGGGAACTATCTGTATGTGGACGATTTGCTGCGGCAATATCTGCTCTTGGAGTTGCCGCTAGCGCCTGTTTGCAGGGAGGATTGCAAGGGCTTGTGCCCGACCTGCGGACAGAACCTGAACGAAGCGCAGTGCGCCTGCGCCCCGAAAGCGGGACACCCCGCCTTCGAAGAGCTGGCGCGAGCATGGTACAGCGAAGATTAGAAGGAGGCAAACGATGGCGAATCCGAAACGACGACACTCGCACGCGCGCGGCGCGAAACGACGCACGCACTATAAGCTGGAACTGCCCGGCTTGAGCCGCTGCTCCCACTGCGGCGCGATGGTGTTGCCACATCGCGCTTGCCCCGTGTGCGGCTACTACAACAAGCGTAAGTACGAAGAGGCGATTACGGAAGGTGTCGCCGCCGAAGAGTAAGCGATGCGCATCGCCGTCGACGCGATGGGGGGCGACCACGCTCCCCACGAGATTGTAGCGGGCGCGCTCGAATCGGCGCGACAGGTCAGCTTCGAAATCCTGCTCGTGGGCGATACGGCGCAGATCGAGCCGCTACTGCCCCATCGCGGGCGTCCCGCGAACCTGCAGGTGCATCACGCCTCGCAGGTCATCACGATGGACGACTCGCCTGTGATGGCAATTCGGCGCAAGCGCGACTCGTCGCTCGTGGTCGCCGCGAAACTGGTCAAAGAGGGCAAAGCGGACGCGCTGGTGTCGATGGGCAACACGGGCGCGGTAGGCGTCACCGCGAAACTGCTCTGGGGCGGGCTGCCGTACGTCGACCGTCCCGCCATCGCCACCGTGCTACCCACCTACACAGGACGCTGTGTACTGATTGACAGCGGCGCGACCGTCGACTGCTCCCCGCGCCAGCTGCTCGACTTCGCGCTGATGGGGCAAATCTACGCCGCGCAGGTGCTCGAAATCCCCAACCCGCGCGTCGGGCTGCTCAACATCGGCGAAGAAGCCACCAAAGGCAATAGCGTCACCAAAGAGGCGTACCAGCTCCTGCAGAGCCAGCTCAAGGACGAGTTCGTAGGGAATGTGGAGGGCAAAACTTTCTACGAGGGCGTCGCTGATGTGGTGGTATGCGACGGCTTCGTGGGCAACATCTTCCTCAAGACCAGCGAGGGCGTGGCGGAGATGGTGCTGAAGGTGGTCAAGGAGGAGCTGACCCGCAACGCGCTCAACAGGTTGCCCCTCGCGCTGCTCAAGCCCGCGTTTGGGCGCATCAAGCAGCGACTGGACTATCGCGAGTGGGGCGGCGCGCCGCTGCTGGGCGTGGATGGCGTGTGCATCATCGGGCACGGACGCTCCGACAGCTACGCCGTGCGTCAGGCTATCTCGGTCGCCGCGCAAGCCGTCGCGAACCGTCTCATCCCCACACTGCGCCACGCGCTCACGCTCTTACACCAGGAGAAGGAGGGCTAAACCACCGTGCGCGTCACCATTCTCGGCTGTGGCACCTCGATGGGCGTGCCGCAACTGGGATGTCGCTGCGCCGTTTGTACCTCCACAGACCCGCGCAACCACCGCACGCGCCCCAGCGTGCATGTCCAGCAGGGCGAAACGCAAATCCTCATCGACGCACCGCCCGAACTGCGCCTGCAACTGCTGCGCACGGGCTTAGACCAGCACCTCGACGCCGTGCTGATAACCCACACGCACGCCGACCACATTATGGGGCTGGATGACATCCGCGGCTTCACAATTTACACGGGGCGCACCGTGCCTGTCTACGCTGAACCGAGCGCGCTGGACGACCTCAAGCGCGTGTTTCGCTACATCTTCTTCCCCTACCCGCCCGGCGTCAGCACCCCGCAAATCGAGTTTCGCGAAATCACGGGCGTTTTGCAGATAGGCGAACTGGTCATCGAGCCGCTGCGCGTGTTTCACGGCGAGATGCCGATTCTGGCGTTCCGCATCGGCGATTTCGCGTATGTGACCGATGTGAGCTACATCCCGCCCGACACATGGGAGCGACTGGGGGGGCTGAAACTGCTGATTCTGGACGCCCTGCGCCGTCAGCCCCACCCGACGCATTTCCACTTCGATAAGGCGGTGGAGGTCGCCCTGCAGCTGAAAGCAGAGCGCACCCTGTTCACGCACCTCACGCACGATTTAGACTACGCCACCACCAACGCCGAACTGCCCGCTGGCATCGAACTTGCCTACGACGGGCAGGTGGTGGAGGTGGGGTAGCGGCGATTTAGCACCCCACCCCGAACTGGAACAGCACGCGCAGCAGGTCGGCGTCGTCCACTACGCCGTCGCCGGACTAATTTACGGGGCGTTTCACGGACGGGGTACAATTACTCCGCTATGCGCCGCAAACCCGTGATTGCCATCGTCGGACGCCCCAACGTCGGTAAATCCACCCTGTTCAATCGGTTGATTGGGCAGCGCGTGGCGATAGTGGAGGACACGCCGGGCGTCACGCGCGACCG
>JAOAES010000321.1 GCA_026416655.1 Fimbriimonadales bacterium | reverse complement strand
CGGATGTTCTGCGCTGTGGCTTCCAGCCCGCGCCGATAGCCCAGCACCTGGTCGCCCGCGAAGATGAGCAGCGTCGCGCCCTGCTCCCGTGCAAAGAGCAGACTCCCGCGCAGCGCGAGGGGTGTAATCCCCTGCGGGTTCATCAGACGCGCTACAATCGGCTTGCCCCCCGCGCGTACCTGCGCAGCCTGCAGGGGGTCTAACCCCAGCCCGATTTGACGCGCGGTCTCATCGTCCGCGAGAACCCAGAACCGCGCTCCACGCTCGGAGCGAATCTCGACGGCGGGCGCGTCGCGCGGCGGCTGCAGCTCCACCCGCGCTTTGAGGGCGAACAGACGTTTCGCCTGCTGGAACCGCGCCTCAGTGAGCAGGTAGGTCGGCGTCGGCGCGGCGACAGGCGCGCCCCAGTCGGCAAGCGTGCCCTCCGTCAGCGCAACGCTGAACGGAGTCGTAAACCCGCGCAGCCACTCGGCGACGGACTTGCCCTCCGCGCTCGCCCACTGCGCCACATCGGGATAGTCCAGCACCAGTTCAACGGCGCGATTCGACTGCTCGACCCTCAATCGCTGGAGCGCGACCATCCCCGCCGAGAGGGACGAAACAAGCAAGCCAACGACAAGCAGCCAGCGATTCAAGGCACGCATGGGCTATCGCACTACCCGCCTGCCGTCGTAGACGGGCGAAACCTTGCGCTGCTTGCGAATGTAGTCCGTCACGACATCGAGCAGCACCTTCCCCGTGTCGGCGTAGGAGACGCCCAAGGGTTTCAGGTAGCGGTCGGCGAAGTAGGAGTTGGTTGTGCCTTTGTAGAGCCGGTCATCCTCGATAGGTTGCCCGTTGAGGGTCGCTTCCACGAGTCGGCGATTTTCCACACGATACCGAATCCCGCTGACCGTCGGGCGTTGCTCGGCAAGCAGGCGTTTCAGGTCGCGCCCTGTGATTTCGAAGCGCACCACCGTATTGCCGAACGGCATCATGCGGGCGAGGTCGAAGTAGCTAATTGCCCCACGCGCCAGCTCGATCCTAATCCCGAACATGTTCTGCAGGTCGAACTCCGAGCCGAGCATGGCACGCACGGCGTCGCCCACGAGATAGTAGTGCGCGTAGTCGTCGCCGCGGCGCACGAAGTCGCCTGTCGCTTCGCCCACGATGCGCCCGTACTTACGCGCGATTCGCTTCCAGTAGTGTTCCAACGCGCGCTTTGTGGAGGGGTCCTCCGAGATGTGGGCGGTAATCGGGATGAGCTGCCCCTTGTAGCCCACCATCTCCAGCCGATTGGTCTCTGCGTTGCGCCAGAAGAGCAGATCCAGCCTGCCCAGCTCGCCGCCCCACTGGTGCGCCTGCACGATGATGGTGCCGCCGAGATTGACGGGGGCTTTCTGCTGCCACTCGGTGAAGCGTGGCTCAGCGAGGCGCGTATGGGAGTGCCCACCGACAATCACATCGATTCCGGGCACTTCCCGCGCCAGACGCTCATCGTCGCCAATCCCCAGATGCGAGATGAGGATGACCACATCGGCTTGCTGGCGCAACCGAGGCACGAGGGCGCGCGCGACTTCAAACGGGTTCGTGACCTCCACACGCTCGCGCGCCCCACGATAGTTCTGTGTATCGGTCATCACCAGTCCGAACAGAGCGACGCGCAGTTCGCCAATTTGGGTGATGACATAGGGGGGTACAAGCGGCTCGCCCGTGTCGCGATAGCGCAGGTTCGCACACACGGTCTGGAACTTGCCCATCTTGGTCAGGCGTAGCACCTGTCTCTTATACACATCT
>JAOAES010000093.1 GCA_026416655.1 Fimbriimonadales bacterium | reverse complement strand
CCTCCAACAGGCTCCGCCGCGCCCAGCAGTGTCCAGTCCGCGCTCGATTTGCGTTTGAGCAGCACGGTTCCGTTGCTGCGGGGTAGACTGTTGGGGTCAGGAGGCGTTCCGTTGCAGGACGGCGTCTTGAATTGCCACACGAGCACGGTGTCGCTCGCCCTGCTTTGTGTGTTGACGCAGTGGTTAGCAGTCATCACGATGGGACTGTTCATGCCGGGATCGCTGGGGTTGCGGTTCAGCAACGCGCCAGAGCAGAAGCCGACGACACTCCCGCCGCTAATCACAGAGAGCATCGTCACGGCTCCCGTATGGCTGGCAACTCGTGTCTCGCAGCTCGCGTCGCGCAGGGAGCAGTCGCCTGCAGGCGCAAAGTCGTTCAGGATTGTTTCGCCGCCTTCGAAGAAGTAGGCAATCGCGGTAATTTCGGGCATACGCGCAGGGAGCTGACCCTCACGGGGCACATAAAACTCCAGCCCGATGGCGTCGCCGAAGATAATCGTTGTCCAGTAGTCGCCGTCGTCGTTCAGCGGGGGCTGGTTCACAGGTCCGAAGGCATAGCCCCCATAGGGATCGTACACCCGCAACTGGAGGTCTCGGGGGAACTTGCCCGAAAACCGAACCCGCAAGGCTCTGGCGTCTTTGGAATAGAGTTCCAGCGCGCACACGAGTCCGCCATCGGGCGTGCGGCTCCATCGGGCGCGCTCCAGCAGTCCGGGCGGCGCAGGCGCGACATAGCCCGATGGGGGGAAACCTGCCTGCGCGTACAGCTCGTCCAGATTGGGCGGAACCACTGTTGGCGGCAAGTAAAAACGCGCGGCGGCGACCTTCGGCGCGACGCGCTCTGTTGGCAGTCCGAAGCGGGCGTTCTCGGGGGCTTCCTCCCCATCAGCGGTTATCTCAGGAACTGCCTCTTGCGCCAGCGCGTTCGCGCAGCTCAGTACCATTATTCCCAGCAAGATGCGCTTCACAGTCATCGCCTCCTTATTGCAAGTTCACGACCACCAGCACCAGACCCGTTTTGCCTTTTTCGAGGCGGGTCATGGCTTTGCCGAGAATCGCGCCGTGCGACTTGCGCGGGTCGCGCGCCTTCATCGCATAGCCGGGCTTCTCGGCGGTGGTCAGCAGGTCGCCGGGTTCGATAGCGTGTTTCGTGGCGTCGGCATAGACCCACACGCGCCCGCTGATGGCGATGGGAGTGTGGCTCTCGCTGCCCTCTAAGTGTCCCAGAATCGCGCCTGCGGGCAGCTTGTTCGCGCCGCTGACGACGCCCACCACGCGCCTATTGTACGCGCCCCGCGCCTTGCGCAGGTGTCCGGGGTTGTCAGGGTCAATCTCCACCACCATGCCGGGTTCGGCGTCGCCGAGTCCGGGGAACTTCTCCGCCACATCCGCGCCGACGATTTGCAACACATCCACTTTCGCCGTGCCGTTCACCACCAGTCTCTGATCGGGCGCAGTCGTACCGATGCCAACATTCCCTGCTGCGGTCACGACAAGCCGTGCGATAGCATTCCCCGAGCTGTCCTCTGTGCGCACCCGCAGCGGGTCTACATTCAACGCGCCGTCAACTGTTAGTTGTGCAGGGGGCGTCGGTGTGCCGATGCCGACACGCCCTGCCGCGGTCACGACGAGCCGTGTGGTAGCGACCCCTCCACTGTCCTCTGTGCGCACTCGCAGTGGGTCTACATTAAGCGCGCCATCCACCGTTAGTTGCGCAGGGGGCGTCAGTGTGCCGATACCGACGCGCCCCACATCTGTAATGACCATTCGTGTGAAGTTACCATTTGTGCGGAACTGCAAGCCGTTCGCGTTACCGCTGTTGTAAACGATACCGCCCGCAGCCGAGTTGCTGGGATTGCCGAACAGGATGCCCGATTCGTTTGCGTTAGGCGTGAGCAGGTTGATGTAAGCGTTGGCGCTGTGTTCGGCGACGATAACCGACGCGGAAGAAGGCGTCGCGCCCGATGCGCCGCGAAACACATGCAAGTTCGTTGTAGGCGCGGTCGTGCCGATGCCAATTCGCGTACCTGTGCTGTGCATCAGGTTGCCGGAGACTTTACTCAGCGAGGCGGCGTCGTTCGCCAGTTTGGCGTTGTTGACTGCGTTATCCGCCAGCATACTGGTCGATACGCCGCCTGTCGCAATCGAGAAGGTCGTGCCCGACAGCTGCAACCCTGCGCCTGCGGAGTAGAGAGTGTCGTTGTCGATGCCGTCGGCAAAGCCTGCAGGCACGCCGCTCAGCCCGCTCCACGGGGCTAACAGGGCAAAGTGGCTGTACGGGGTCGGGTTAACCTTCACACGGGGCGAGAGCGTCGTGAACGCGCCGGTGCTCGCGCCCGGACGCACGCGAATCTCCAAGAATCGATCCGGACCGCTCCACACAATTCCGAAGTTCAGTTCCACGGTGAACAACCCGTTCTGCACATTCAGGTCGTTAATCGGCACGGTGCTGCCTACCTGACTGCCGCCGCTGGCGGCGGTGAACAGGCGGAACTCGAAGTCATACGCGCCGTTGGCGGGATTGCCTCCATCCTTCAGGAAGCCCTGATAGGTAAACGGCTGTTGCGCGCCTGCATAGCTGAGCAGGCAAGCCGTCCCGAAACTCCACAAAAGTCCACGCATCATCATGTCCTCCTTGAGCCTTGCGCCGGCTCGTTGTTCGCATACCCCTTATTGTAAAGCGCGACTCTCTACAAAGTCTCTACAAGGTGGTATAATCGGTTAATGCAGTCGCCTGCACGCTGGAAGATTCGCCTTCTTGGGGGGCTAAGTATCGAGCAAGCAGGGCGTGTGGTTGTGCGGTTTCGGACGCAGAACACGGGCGCACTGTTGGGCTACTTAGCGTTTCACCTGCATCAGGCGCATCCACGCGAGGCGCTCATCGACATGCTCTGGCGCGACGCCTCGCCCGAAACCGGCAGACACAACCTGAGCATGGCGCTCTCGTTCCTGCGGGATGAGTTGGGGCACTCCGCTGAGTTCCCTGTGCTACAGGCGACGCGCCACACAGTACAGCTGAACCCTGCGCTGGTAGAGGTGGACGCCCTTGAGTTTCAGGCGTTGCATGCCCGCCTCGAAGTCGCCCCTGCCGAGCAGCGTATGGAGCTGCTGAGCCAGTTAACGGCGCTCTATCAGGGCGAGCTGATGCGCGGCTACTATCAGGACTGGATTACGCCGCAGGCGGTGTCGCTGGAAAGCGCGTATGTGCAGGGCGTGCAATTGCTGATTCAGCTGCTGGACGAGTCGCGCCAGACGGAGCAGGCGTTGCAGACGGCAATCGACGCGCTGAAGCATATCCCGCTGCATGAGGGATTGCATCTGGAAGCGATGCGCCTGATGGCGGCGCTGGGGCAGTATGAGAACGCGCTGCGCCAGTACGACCACTGCGCCCGATTGCTGCAGGAGCATTATCAGAGCGCGCCCTCCGAGACGATGCGGAATCTGGCGGCGCAGATTCGCGCCAGCAAGGAGCAGACGACCGCCCCACAGGGGCACACGATTGCCAACGGCGCGGAGCTGGACGCCGCGCTGGAGTGGAGTTTCGCCCACTCGCCCGAACACGCGCTGATGCTGGTGCTGTCGCTCACGCCGCTGTGGGATCGGCAGATGCGCTGGGAGCAGGGCGCACACTGGCTGGAACACGCGCTGCGGAATCGGGATCTGGAGCCGACCACGCGGGCGCACTTGCTGCAGCAGATGGCGCTGTTCGCCTTCCGTCGGGGAGCGTATGAGCAAGCGGAGCTGTGTCTTCGAGAGGCGGCGACGCTCTTTCGGAAAAACCATGACGGGCACAGTATCGCGCGGCTGCTGTACCTGCAGGCGCGTGTGGCGGAAGCGCAGGCGCGCTGCGGCGCGGCGACCACGCTGTATCAGCAAGCGCGCGCTCAGCTACTCCGTCAAGGCGACGAGAAAGAAGTCGCCAGCTTGCTCAGCAGTCTCGGACGGCTCCTGATGTTTCGGGGACGCTACGAGGAGGCGCACGCCACCCTGCAAGAGGCAGTGCAGACTGCCCGACAGACGCGCGACCCCCTGCGCGAATCGGCGGCGACGCATAACCTTGCCTTCTACTACCTATGGCTGGGGCAGCCCCAGCAAGCGCAACCGCTCTACGAAACCGCGCTGGAGATTCGCCTCCGAGCAGGCGAGCAACTGTTCCTGAGCGCACTCTACAACGGCATGGGACGCCTCCATCTGGCGCTGGGCGACCCCCAGCAAGCAGTCGCTTACTGCCTGAAAGGTCTGGAGATTCGCCGCGCGGTGGGCGACCGCCCCGGTATGGCGCATTCGTGTTGCTTCCTGGGGCGCGCGTATTTAGAACGGAGTGAGTGGACGCTGGCGGAGTCGTACTATCAGCAGGGGCTGGACATCTGCCGCGAGTACGGCAACCGACCTTATGAGGCATTGTGTCTGGAGGGGCTGAGTGTGATGGCTTTCAATACAGGTCAGACCGAACTTGCAAGACAGCGCATGAGCGACGCAGCACGCATCCGACAGACCTATGGCTTGCCCGCGCCCCCGCTGGACCACCCACTGGTCGCGCCACTTGCGGAGGCGTTCGCCGTGCCGCTGCTCGCGAGCATGCCATAATTAACCCGTTATGCAACGCGCTCAGAATGTGGTGGTTATCGCCACGCGCCGCAGTCCCGACTCGGTCTCAATCGCGCAGTATTACGCCCAGAAACGGCGGCTGCCCAGTACGCACAGTTTCATAATCGATTGTGTGCCCCAAGAAGAGGTTCCGCTGGCGGAGTATCGCGACACGATTGAGAAGCCGGTGATGAACCTGCTGCGCCAGCGCGGGCTGGCGGAGAGCGTCGACTACCTCGTGCTGACAAAAGGCATTCCCCTGCGCATTCGCGAGGGGGGCTTCTCGGTGGACTGTGCGCTCATGTGCGCCCCGCTCAACCGACCGTTCAGTTCTCAGCCGAGCGAGTCCAACCTTAACCCCTATTTCGGCAAGAACGAACGCTTCACGCGGCGCAAGTACGGCTTCTATCTGGCGACGCGGCTCGACGGCTACACGATGCAGCATATCCGCGACCTGATTGACAACAGTCTGAGCGCGAAGCGGGCGAACGGTGTGTTCGTGCTGGACTTAGACCCCAAACGCAACGGCGGGGGCTATCGCACTATCAATGAGAGCATGCGCGCCGCCGCGAAGCTCCTCAAACAGCGTGGGTTCGAGGTGATTCTGGACGAAGACGAGGCGTTCGTGGGCGCAGTGCGCGACATCATGGGCTACTACTCGTGGGGCAGCAACGACCACAAGTTCAACAGGCTCAGCTATCGCAGCCTGCGCTTCCGACCCGGTTCGATTGCGGAGACGGCGGTCTCCACCAGTGCGCGCACTTTTCAGGTCACGGACAAGGGGCAGTCGCTGATTGCTGACCTGATTGCGCAGGGCGCGACGGGCGTCAAGGGCTATGTGTCGGAGCCGTACACCGCCGCGCTCTGCCGCGCTGAGATTATGTTCGACCTGTATACGCGCGGGCGCACGCTCGCCGAGAGCCTCTGGGCGGCGAGTCCGTTCATTTTATGGAAAGACCTCGTGGTGGGCGACCCGCTCTGTGCGCCGTTTGCAGGGTAGAG
>JAOAES010000315.1 GCA_026416655.1 Fimbriimonadales bacterium | reverse complement strand
AGCAGGCTGTGTCCGTCGATAATCACCAGCGTCGGGCGTGGCATGGCGGGGGAATTGTACCTGCTGTCCCGAACCTCGCTGTCATTCCGAACGCAGTGCGGAACCTGCTCTCGCCATCGACTTTGCTCGTTGCATCAGCACTCCATACAATACGACGCCTGCCAACGCCACCATCAACGCCACGAGATGCCCGTAGGTAAACGCGCCGAACATCAGCTTTGAGGTCGCCCCGGCACGGAAAAACTCGTTGAGGAACCGATACAGCCCATGCAGAATCAGAAAACCTGCGAACAGTTGCCCTTCAAATCGGCGATGTGTTGCCCACCACGAAAGTATCGCGAAAATCAGCAAGTTCAACGCTGTCGCATACAACTGCGTGGGATGGACGGGATGATCGATTCCGGGGAACCGCACGCCCCACGGCAGGTCAGTCGGCGCGCCGTAACAGCAGCCTGCACCGAAGCAGCCGATACGCGCAATCGCGTAGCCCAGTGCGAGCGACGGTGCGGCTAAGTCGCCCAGCTGCCAGATGGGAATGGTGCGCTTACGGATGAGATAAATCGCCGTTGCAATTGCCAGCCCGAAGCCGCCAAAGTAGGACATACCGCCTTCCCATACTCGGAAGATACTGAGCGGTTCGGGCGCGTACTGCGACCAGTTCGTGATGACGAACGCGAGCCGTCCTCCGACAATCCCCAGCGCGATGCTCCAGAAGGCGATATCCAGCACATCGTCCCGGTTGATTCCGTAGCGCGGCGCGTGGCGCAACGCCCGCCAGACGGCAAGCCAGATGCCCACCATCCACATAAAGCCGTAGGTGTAGAGCGTGAACGGTCCGATTTTGATGAGTTCGGGTCTCATCGCGGCGGCTCCTCAGCTGCGCCGACCGGTTCCGCCTCGCGCCCGCCGAAAAATTGCAACGCCATCAGCCCCAGTAAGGAACAGGTAATCGCCATATCCGCCACATTAAACACGGGCCACACCACGAAGTCAAACATGTCCACCACATACCCCAGTCGGATGCGGTCGATAAAGTTCCCAAGCGCGCCGCCGAGCAGCAGCCCCGTCAACAGCTGCACCCCCCGCGACGGTTGATACCGATAGTGGTACCAGATAAGCCCCCCCGCAACGCAGATCGTGAGCGGAACGGTCAGCCAGCCGCGCCCCTCCAGCATCCCGAAGGCAATCCCTGTGTTGTGCGTGAGGGTGAAATAAAAGTAGGGAGGCAGCACAGGCACAGACTGGTCTAAAGTCAGGCTTGCCGTCGCCCAGAGCTTGGTGAGTTGATCCAGCAAGAACACTGCGATTGCCGCGCGCCAGAACATCGCGCTAATAGCATACCTGAAATCCCCTGCCTCGATTCACCGTATCCACCAGCTGCTGACGAGCGCGCCTCCAAGCCAGAGGGTCAGGTAAGCCACCACGCCAAACTGCAGCCAGCGGCGCACAAACAAGGGATTCCGACGACGATACCACTCCGCAAGCCCAACGGCGATGCCCAAAGCGAGGAACTTCACGGCGAAAAACGCGCTCCAGCTTAGCTGAATGAACCAGTTCATAATCGGGTTGAACTCAGTCGCATAGCCCTGCGTAATAAGCCAGTAGGTGCTGAGCGAATCTGCAACCACGAGCAGAATCAGTCCCCATGTCTCCTTGTGGCGCATATGGCTCGCTACAGCAACTTCCGTGCCAGAAGGTATAATCGCCTCGCTATGGACGCCCGTGCAATCTATCAGAATCTGGAGAGTTGGCAAAAAGAGACGGCGTTGTTAGGCTCCATTGGCGGCGTGCTGGGCTGGGATCAGCGCGTGATGATGCCTCCGAAAGCGGCTCCCCATCGCGCGAACCAGCTCGCCCTGCTGTCGGGCATGATTCACCAGCGCTCTACCGACCCGCGCGTGGGCGAGTGGCTGAGCCAACTGGAGCAAAGCGAGCTGACCCAACCGCCCGATAGCGTGACCGCCGTCAACATCCGTCAGTGGCGACGCGAGTACGACAAACTCACCAAGATACCGACCGAGTTAGTCATCGAGTTCACCCGCACGACCAGCCTCGCTGAGAAAGTGTGGGAGGAAGCGCGCGAGGAGTCGGATTTCAGCCTCTTTCAGCCCCATCTGGAGAAAATCGTCCAGCTGGTGCGCGAGATTGCTGAGTTGCTCGGCTATGAGCGTGAGCCGTATGACGCGCTGCTGGATGAGTACGAGCAGGGCATGACGGCGCAGGAAGTGGAGCGTCTGTTCGAGCCGTTGCGCCGCCGCACGCCCGAACTCGTGGCGCAGATTCAGAGCGCGCCGCGTCAGCCCGACACGAGCATTCTGCGCCGCCACTATCCCCGCGCCGCGCAGGAAGCGTTCTGTCGGCTCGTGGCGGAGACCATCGGCTTCGACTGGCAGCGCGGGCGTTTAGACCCCACCGTGCATCCCTTCGCCATCCGCCTGACGCCCAACGATGTGCGCATCACCACGCGCTACTACGAAGATTTTCTGAACCCGTCGCTGTTCGGCACCATCCACGAGCTGGGGCACGCCCTCTACGAGATGGGGTTGCCTGAAGAACACTGGGGGACACCTATGGGCGCGTCCACCTCCTTGGGCGTCCACGAGTCGCAGTCGCGGATGTGGGAGAACTTCGTGGGGCGCAGCCGCGCCTTCTGGGACTACTTCTACCCCATCGCACAGCAGCACTTCGACGCGCTCAAAGAGGTCGCGCTGGACGACTTCGTGTTCGCGGTGAACGCCGTGCAACCGTCCACGATTCGCGTGGAAGCGGACGAGGTGACCTACAACCTGCACATCATGCTTCGCTTCGAGCTGGAACTTGCACTCCTGCGCAACGAGCTGCAGGTGGCTGACTTGCCCGCAGCGTGGAACGAACGGTTCAAGGCATATATGGGCTTCACGCCGCCGAACGATGCGGAGGGCGTGCTACAGGATGTCCACTGGTCGGGCGGGATGATTGGCTACTTCCCGACCTATTCGCTGGGGAACCTGTACGCGGCGCAACTGTTTGAGGCGGCGGAACGCGAGCTGGGCGACCTGCAGGCGCAGTTCCGTAAGGGCGAGTTCGCCCCGCTGCTGGAGTGGCTGCGCGAGAAGGTGCATCAACAGGGACAACGCTACCCCGCGAAGCAGTTGATTGAGCGCATCACGGGCGAGCCGCCCAGCGCGGAACCCCTGCTGCGCTATTTCGAGCGGAAATTCGCCCCGCTGTACGGGCTGTGAAACGCATGGCGTGTGGAAATCGTGTATAATAGGGGGTGGCGAGGAACAATCGCGGCGCGGCTCCTTTCCGAGCGACTTTCCTCACCAACCCCACCACACACGGGAGGCGCGGATACCCCGCCCGCGCCTCCTGAAAGATTATGAGGAGGTTCTGCTCGCTATGACTGCGCTCTCAGCGCGTAGGTTCCCGACGAATCCAGCAACACTGCGCCTTCGGAGGTAGAATTGGGGCATGGCGCAACATCGTATTGTGGGGATGGATCCGTATATCGAGGCGCAAGCGTGGGGAGATTTCCACATGAACTTCATTGTGGAGGTTCGAGACGCGCTCGTCCCTGTACTTGTCCCCAAATACATCGCCCGAATTGAAGTGCGCACTTACATCGACGAAGACTGCGAAGCGCCGCCGGTTCGCTATCCTGATGTTATGCCGATTGGGGCTTCAAGCGCAGCATGTAATGACGCAACTGAGCACCCCCAATGCGCCCTCACCCCCAGCCCCTCTCCCGCACGCGGGAGAGGGGAGCAGGGGGTGAGGGCAAATGTGGCGTCTGAGATCCCGATGGGTATTACTAAGGAGAGCGCACAGATAGGCGCGCCCTATAAACAGGGCGGGATCGCGGTCGCCGCGAAGCCAATCTTGCGAACGGTACCCTTACTGGTCGAACATCGCGAGCGATTTATTGAAATCTATACCCGCGCTGACCGCCAGCTGGTGACGGTTATCGAGCTGCTCTCGCCCTCCAATAAACGCCCCA
>JAOAES010000005.1 GCA_026416655.1 Fimbriimonadales bacterium | reverse complement strand
TGGGCAATCTGCAACGCGATGGGGCGCGCCGCCTCGCCGAACGCCACCACAAAAGCGTCCATGCGCATCGGTTCCGGCAGGGGAGCGTTCAACGCCTGCAATACCAGCAGAGTGCGCTCGACGCCGATCCCGACGCCCAGCGCAGGCGTAGGCGGTCCGCCGAGTTCCTCCACCAAGCCGTCATAGCGTCCACCGCCACAAAGCGCGTTCTGCGAGCCTAAGCCCTGAGCAGCGACTACCTCGAAAGTGGTGCGCGTGTAATAGTCCAAGCCGCGCACGAGCCGATAATCGCGCACATACGCCACTCCCAGCGTTTTGAGCAGGCTCTGCAAGCCCTCAAAGTGGGTGCGGCAGATATCGCATAAATAGGGGTCAATCGGCGGCGCAGCAGCGGTTATCTGGAAGCACTCTTTACAATCCAAAATACGCAGCGGGTTGCGCTCCAGCCGCGCCTGACAGTTCTTACAGAGCCTGTCGAAGTTTTCACGCCCGAAGTTGCGCACCGCCTCACGATAAGCAGGACGACATTCAGGGCAGCCTATCGTGTTCAGGCGTAGCTCCAGAGCGTCCGAAGGCAGTCCCAGCGACTGGAAAAAGTCCATCACCATGTTCAGCAGCTCTGCGTCGGCGAGGGGATGCGCCGCGCCGAAAATCTCCGCGCCGAACTGGTGTGCCTGCCGATAGCGTCCCTTCTGCGGTCGCTCGCCACGAAAGAAGGGCGTGATGTAGTAAAGCTTCTGCACGCCGCCCGCGCCATACAGCCCATGTTCCAAATAGGCGCGCACGACAGGCGCGGTTCCCTCAGGCTTCAGCGCATAGCGTTCCTCACCGCGCTGAAACACATACATCTCTTTGGAGACGATGTCGCTGGTCTCGCCGACGCTGCGCTCAAACAGCTCCGCCGTTTCCAGAATCGGCGTGCGGATTTCGCCATAGCCGTAGAGACGGCAGTGGTCTCGCCAGCGCGACTCCACATACTGCCAGAGAACACTCTGCTCTGGCAGCACATCGTTCATGCCCTCTAACGCTCGATACTTGAGTTCCATTGTTATTGCGGGGAAGCGTTGATTTGCTTGCCGATATATTGCTGTATCTTCGGGTTGGCGTTGAGCGTGGTCATCAGCGCGCCCATGCCGCGCGCGGTATGAATCTCGCCGTCATACACCACGATAAAGGTCGGCGTGGAGCTGACGCCCAGCTTGCTGCCCTCCTCGAAATCGCGAAAGATCGTTTTGAAGTGAACTACCTTCTCGTTGTCCACCGCGTATCGCACTTTTTTACTGTCCAGCCCCAGTTGTTCGGCGATTTTCTCGATGCGCGTGGGCGTGAGTTCCTGCTGACTTTCAAAGAGCGCGGCGTACATCTCCCAGAATTTGCCCTGTTTACCTGCCTCTTCCGCTGCTGCCGCCGCCGCCCACGCCATCGGGTGGATATTAATCAGCGGATAATGTCGAAAAACGAACAACGCCTTGTCGCCCAGCTGCGGCAGAATCTGTTTCTCCAGCATTTCGTAAGCCTGCTTGCAGGCGGGGCACTGGAAGTCGGAAAACTCAACGATAATCAGGGGCGCGTTCTCGTTCCCCTTGCGCCAGCCCTGCCCGTCCAGATAGAGGAGCTTCAGTTTCTCGTTGTCCGCCTGCTCTGTCTCTGCCTTGGTTGTCTGATTCCATTGCCAGCCGCCGTAAGCAAGCCCCGCAACGATGAGCGCCAAGGAAACGGCGGTCGATTGCAGCAGCTCGCGCGTGAGCATCCCCGACGCCGACGGCACGCCGCGCAAGCCCATCAGCGACAGCAGCCAGACGAGGAGATTCATGCCCGCCGCCCCCAGACACCACCAGCAGGGCGTGCCCTTCTCATACAGGTTTAGCACAAAAAGTTGAATATAAGTGAAATAGGCGAACGCCAGAAGCCCTAAAGTGCTGAGCGCAGCGAGCGCCTTGCCATAGCCACGCCACTGCTCAGGATACTGCAGACGCGACAGCGCCAGCACCAGCAAGACGCCAAAGTAGCCAAAGCCCAGCGCCGCGACGGGAATGCCCACAATGCGCGAGTAGGGCGAACGCGCTACCTCGTCGCAACCGCCGCCCGTGCAGGGCAACGCAAAATCCGCCGAGTGTGAAATCCATAGTAAAGCGGAAATTACCATGCCCACCGAAGCGAACAGAATAATCAAACGGTTCAGGATAATTGCGTTCATACGCGCTAACCTCCGAGCGAAAAGTATACCTGCTCAGTGAGCGACGCCGTTCCCCTCGTAGGCATAGCCCCAGTCCTTGCCCCCAATCAGATACTCCAGCGCGAACATCAGACACACGAAAAAGATGACAGCGGCAGCCACCGTTTTCCCCAGCAGTAGCGCACTACAAGCGGTGACAATACATCCAGTGAGTGCGGCATGCAGCACGCAAGCGCGACGCCAGAGCAGTCTAAGCGAACCCCGTAGCCAGTAAGCTATTCCCCCAAATAAACCTGCGCCGACGAACGCCTCTGTAGGGGCGAACCGCCATCCCAAAGCAGACAGCCAGTCCCGCGCCCACCCCGCCTGTCGCTGCCACGGCTGAAGCGAATCCAGCACAACAGCCGCGACCGTGAGCGCAACTCCCGCCACTAACAGGACCAGCATGGGGAATGCGCTCTGCGCTGGCGTGAGCGGTGGGCGCAGGAGACCTGTAAAAAGCCCTGTCGCGAAGCCAAGTGCAACGGTCATAGGAATCCATGCATCCAACGCCGCACCCATCATCGGCGTTCCGAATAAGCCCAGCAGCAGCCCATACGCCATTCCCAGCGCCGTCTGCCCCCGTGCGCCCAAGGTCCCCCGCCCCCGACTCTCCAACCAACTGGCAGGCGCAAGCACCGCTGCGGCTAACCCGAACCCCCAAAATCCCTCATTGACGCTAAAAGGATAACCGACGCCGCTGGGTACTGCGCTCCACAGCGAGCGCTTTACGCCATAACCGCCTGCCAGCAGAATATCCCCCCCTATTACGGCGAGCGCGACCACAGCCGCGCTGCAGAGCAGCGGCATGCCGCCCCAGCGCGCCAGCCCCGCCATGACGAGGCTCAGCACTCCCCAGCCCAGCGTCAGCCAACCTGCGATGGAAGCCGCGTCTCGGCTCCAGTCACCTGTCCAGTAATCGAAAGGGTAGTAAGCGTAAAAGATTGCTACCGCAGGCGCGAGACATAGCACAGCCAGCCCCGACACGAACACACGCCTCAACATTCCCCGCAAAAAATGCTTACGCCACAGGGCAATTCCTGCGCTAAGCCACACGGCGCAAAGGGCGGCTAATACAGCGCGGAATGCAGGCGTGATATGCTCGTTCGCCTGCATCCATTCCGCGCTGCGCTGCAGGGCGTTTCCCCGCCATCCCGCCCCCAGCGTCTCCGTTGCCTCGATGAGTGCGAGCCGCGCCAGCCAGCCGTTCCAGTAGCGATGCCAATCTGACTGGCGCGTCTCGAGAGCAGGCGCGCCTGCCCAGTCGCCTGAAACGCTTCCCGTCAGAGCACGGTAAAGGCTCGGTGCGATGTCTCTCTCGCATATCACGCTGTTCCAGCGTGTGCTGGGCGAGGTCAGTAAGCCCCTCGGTTCACGCGCGGCATAGCGCACGACGGGGCTGAGGCGCGTTTTTGTAAAAATCAGCTCATTCGGGGACGGTATCCCAACGACCCATACTTCCACGCCCTCCGCCAGCAGCAACTCCAGCGCGCGATAGTCCCAACGCCTCAATTCCAGCACTGCCCAGTCCGCCTTGAGTTGAAAAAAATCACGCCGAAGCGCGTCCAGGCTGGGATAAATCTGGGAGAGCGCGTTTCCTCGCTCGGTGAGGGCTATCGAGGCGTAAGGCGTGGGCGCGGGCGAGCGCGGCGTGGAAAGGTAGACGCCTCTATGTCCTGTCTGCGCCAATCGTGCGCCAAGCGTCGAACGGAGCCAACTAACAGAGCGTGTGCCCGACTGCAGCGAGAGCAAAGAGGTTTCGTTCGCGGCGTTAGCTGGAGAAATTAACTCTATCTTGGGGAACTGCGCCTGCACCGACATTAGCCTGCGCCCCGTTGCGAAAGTCGAATGCTCGCTGAACCCGCGCTCCAAGAAAACCCAAGCCGCCTGTGAAGGCACGGTACCGCCAAAAGCATCAGGTGTCAGCGGCTCATGCACAAGTATCAGCAACAGCTTCGGCTGCGCCGTCGCAATCGCTACTACCATGCATAAGAACAACGCTAATAGCGTACGCATCAGTATCGGATAGTGAAGCTCTCAAATTCGCCCTTAGCCTTCGAGTAAACACTGTCTACATAGTCCACATGCGATGCCGACGGACCTCGCTGAAGTCTCTCCAGAAAACTTTGTAATTTTTCTTCCTCGCCCTCAGCGACCACCTCTACTGAACCGTCAGCGCAGTTTCGCACGTACCCACTAAGCCCCAAACGACGCGCCTCCGATAGCGCGAACGCCCGATACCCAACGCCCTGCACGGCTCCGTACACGCGTGCGGTGAGACGCTTCATCTGTGGAATTATACCGTTGAGCAGAGGGAACGCTTTCTGTTCCTGCAGGGTATAATAAGCAGGAGGCAAACTATGCGTCGCAGAGGACTACCTATCGCATGGATTGGCATTATCGTTGTCCTTGTAGCCTTCGTGGTCTGGTACGGGTGGCAGACGAACATCGCGCCGATTATCGCAGAGCAGCGCGCTCAGCAACAGCGTTCGGAACCTCAAGAAGCGGTCCCCGCGCCGACGGAAGCGGAGGTTCAAGCGCAACTGGAACGCAACAAAGCCGCTATCTCTGCTCAGCCAGAGCCGCAGGCGGTTCCGAAACGAGAGGAAAAAAAGTCGCAAGCGCCTGCTCCCATGCCTAAACCCGATCCTAAACGCGATGTCGTTGAATACTGGTGGGAGCAAGCTCCTGTCAAGACGAAGCAGTAGCGGATGGCGGACGAGGTAAGCGACGATGCTTTCCCGAACCCTCGTATTGAAAGTGGCGGAGACACCCGCCTTCAAAAACTGGATCAAGCGCAGTCGCTTGACGCAGGGGTTAATTAAACGCTTTATCGCAGGTGAAGATGTTGAAACTGCCCTCCAAATCACGCGGCAACTTAATCAGGAGGGATTCTTAGTCGCCCTCGACTACTTGGGCGAAGATACCCAGCGCGTTGAAGACGCAGAGCAGGCGGCGAATCAGTATATCGCTTTATTAGAACATATTGCCCGCAGCGGCGTAAATGCTTGTATATCCATCAAATTAACTCAGTTAGGGCTGGATCTGGGCAAGGAGGTTGCGCGTAAGAATCTGACGCGCGTGCTGGACGCAGCGTGCCGCTTGAACAACTTTGTTTGGATCGACATGGAAAGCAGCAAGCATACGCAGCCAATCTTAGACCTGTTTTGCGAGATGTATCCTGACTATCCCAACTCGGGAACGGTGCTGCAAAGTTACCTCTATCGCACTCCTGACGACCTGGAGCGTTTGTTGCAGCTGGGGGCGCGGGTTCGTCTGGTGAAAGGGGCATACGCCGAGCCTCGCGAGGTTGCTTACCCCGATAAAAAATCGGTAGACCGTCAGTTCAAGATTCAAATGGAACGCCTCTTAGAACGAGGCAAGGAACCTGCGATAGCAACCCATGATACTCGCCTTATTGCCCACGCGAAGCGATACGCTGCCGAACTGGGGCTAGAGAAGTCGCAATACGAATTTCAGCTGCTTTATGGCATCAGTAGAGAACTACAAAAGCAGCTCGTCGCCGAGGGCTACCGCACGCTCATCTATGTACCCTACGGCGAGCAGTGGTATCCCTACTTCTCCCGACGCCTTGCGGAGCGTCCTGCGAATCTTTACTTCATTCTTCGGAGCCTGTTCCGGAAGTAGGAGACGGTTCCTCATTCTCTTCATCATCCGTCTCCGCATCTTCAGGTTCTGCCTCTTCTTCTTCGTCTTCTTCTGCTTTCAGTCGCTGTTCTTCACGCTCCTTTAGAAGAGGCAGCATAGCGCGGAACTGATCCGTACCCGCCTCGTACAGCCACTCGTATATAACGGACTCTGTTGTAGTGACGATAACCCCGCTATGCGCCATGCGCAACAGGGCATATTTCCACTCGCGTTTCTGGCGGCTCGCGACCACGTCGTAGGGCACATGCACCGTGTACCCCCCTTTCATTAGGTCTAAAGCGGTCTGCAGAACGCAAATATGCGCCTCGATGCCTGTAAGTACCACTTGAGTTCGCCCCAGCGATTGCAGCTCCCTAATAAACTCCTCCGAGCCAGCACAGCTGAAGCAGAGTTTATCTATTGGTGGAGTGTTGGCAAGCTCAGAGGCAATCGATTCGGACACACCGCCCAGCTTCTGTGCGTTCTGAGTGGTGGCGATAACCGGAATATCCAACGCAGCGGCGGTTCTGAGAAGTAGAACGATATTCTCAGCAATTCTCGAGCTTACCTTTATGGAGCTGAGCAGCCTATCCTGCATATCTATCACAACAAGTACCGACTGTTCCCTATGAAGCAGTTTCTCAGAGCGTTCCATATCATACCTCCAGATCGATGACGCTGTTACGTGAATCCGGCAGACTGGAAGGCAAATGCAAGGTGACTTTATCCCCCTGTTGCTGATAGCGTAATGTTCCACCGGTAGCCAGCCAGCGCGCCGTTTTCACTTGCAGGGGCAGATGTATCAACAAAGTGTTAGACGAGGGAACTTTCCAGACATGGAGATAGATATGATTGTCCCGTCGTGTGGCAGTGCCCCACTCGCACGAGCTGAATACTTTACCTCGCGTGGAATAGACAGATGCACCGTTATCACGCAGCCACTCGCCCATCTCAAGCAGACGCTCTCGATGCTCATTTTGGATTGTGCCGTCTGGCTTGGGACCGACATTAAGCAGAAGATTAGCGTCCCGTCCCGCACATTCGGCAAGGATGCGGATTAGCTGTGCAGGGGATTTGTGCTGAGTATCGTTTGCGTTGTAGCCCCAGCTGGCGTTGATGGTCATGCAGGTTTCGATAATCGCGTTATCATCAGGCGGCACGGGGTTAAAGCCGACGGTGTTTTCTCCCGGCAAGTCTTGCTCGTAGGTCTGAATATCTTCGTCCGGGAGCGGTTTCTGGTGGTGATTGTTCGCGATGAGTATGGCGGGATTTATCGTGCGGATTGTGCGGTAGAGGTCTGTAAGTTTCCAAGTCTCGTCCAATTTTTCGGGCTTATCCCAGCATCCGTCCAGCCAGATACCGTAGGGACGGTATTTTCTGACCAGTTCGATGACCTGTCCATGCCAGTATCGGGTATAGGTGTCCCAATCTGTTTTATAGGCAGGGTGCTGCCAATCCAGCGGCGAATAATAAAAAAGCAACGCGATATTCTCTTTGCGGCAAGCGGCTGCCAGCTCGCGCATTATATCGCGTTTGAAGGGAGTGTTGGTGATTTTGTATTCTGTTAGCTCGCTGTCGTACATACAGAAGCCATCGTGGTGTTTTGCGGTAATAGTGATGTAGCGCATGCCTGACTTTTTGGCAAGCTTCACCCACTCTTCGGCATCGTACAGATGGGGATTAAAACGTTCCATGAGAGGTTTATATTCGGAAGGGGGTATCTTCTCGTGATACATGACCCACTCACCGCGCCCCAGTAGTGAGTAGATACCCCAGTGGACAAACATCCCGAAGCGCATTTTGCGAAAGTTCTCACGTGCCTGCTGTCGCCGCTTATCCATAGTCGCACCTCGTGGGTTTTCACATGAAAACCTACAACCCGTTTGGGGCAATGATTTCTAAAATGCGCCCTAATTCCTCTTCTGAATAGAACTCGATGACTATCCTACCGCCGCCACCTCCCCACTGCACCACCTGTACCCGCGTTCCTAAGTATGCACTCAGGTTATGTTCAAGCGCCTTCAATTCCGGTGAAGCAGGGGAAGGCTGTGGAGCCGATTCGGGGGCGTTGCGTGGGGTGGGATTCATCGGACGCAGCTCGCGGGCGCGCAACTCTGCGGCACGAACGCTGAGGCCTTCGGTTGTAATATCGCTCCACAATTGCCTCTGGAGAGTCGGATCTTTGACCATCAGCAGAGCGCGTCCGTGTCCCTCACTGATTACGCCTTCTTTGAGGCTCATAATGATATACTCTGGCAGTTGAAGCAATCGCAGTGTGTTGGAAATTGCAGGCACGCTCTTCCCCACACGCTGTGCAATCTGCTCCTGCGTCATCCCGAACTCCTCCATGAGACGCTTATACGCCAGTGCTGCGTCGATCGGGTTAATGTCCTCCCTCTGGACATTCTCCACCAGTGCCATCTCCAGCATCTGTTGTTCAGAAGGCGAACGCACTATCGCGGGAATGGTCGTCAATCCTGCCATGCTTGCTGCGCGGAGACGCCGTTCCCCTGCGATTAATACGTAGTCACCGTCGCCTTCTTGACGCACAATAATCGGCTGGATAACGCCCAGTTCCCGTATTGATGCTGCTAACTCTGCCAGAGATTCCTCGCTGAACTGCTGACGGGGCTGATAGGGGTTAGGGCGTATCTGGGTGATGGGGATCTCGCGAATGAGCGTCTCCGCGAGGTCGCTTTGACCAATCAATGCGCCTAAACCTCTACCCAACGCTGGACGCGCCATACTGTTTCACCTCTTCGACCAGTTCTTGATAAGCCAGTGCGCCCTTTGACCGCGGGTCGTACTCGATAACAGGTTGCCCAAAGCTTGGCGATTCGCTTACCCGAATATTGCGCGGTATAACCACCTGAGCGACCTTCGAGCCAAAAAATTTGCGCACCTCGCTCTCCACCTGTTCCGCTAATCGCGTACGGGCATCATACATCGTCAGCACGACTTTCCAAATCTCAAGACGCGGGTTTAAATGCTGACGCACTAAGTCAACAGTCTGAAGCAACTGAGAAAGCCCTTCCAGTGCATAATATTCACACTGTACAGGAACAATAAGTCCGTCCGCTGCCGTAAGCGCATTAATGGTGAGAATGCCAAGCGAGGGTGGTGTGTCGATGATAATCCAGCGGTACCGTTCACGTAACGGTGCAAGCAAGTTTCTCAATATCGTTTCACGAGCGATTTGAGAAGCGAGCAGAACATCGGTCCCTGCGAGATCGATGCTGGCGGGAAGCAGGTAGAGGTTGGGGCGCTGAGTATCGACCAACAGTTCCTCTGACAGCTGGAAATGGGGGTTTGCAAGACGTTGCTGGATTAGGGTAAACAGGTCGTAATCCTGTCGGCGCGGGTCGATCCCGAGTCCACTGGTTGCGTTCGCCTGCGGATCAGCATCCACTAACAGCGTGGGATCGCCAGAGAGCGAAAGACCTGCCGCTAAGTTAATCGCCGTCGTGGTTTTTCCGACGCCGCCTTTCTGGTTAACAACCGCCAGCACCCAACCGTTTTGTGGCACGGAAAGGGGATTCGGCGCAAAGCGTCGGATTCCTGCTAAGTAGATGAAAAAGAGCGGGAGTGCAAGACTCCCGCCCTGTTTACCGGGATATCTTATCCGCTATCACACGCCGCATTATCGAGGCTGCAATCACCTTGGCGGGGAGAGGCTCGGTGGACACTTCCTGAACGCGTTCTTGGCGAATATCAGGCGTCTGATTCAGGAGTTGCGCAATCTCACGTGCGAGCTGCTTATCGGCTTCATCGCAAGCCACAAACGGCGCAGGCACAGGCTCCAGCGGCGTTGTGCCCGTCTGTTGGGCGCGATAAGCGCGCGCCACCTTCCGCAGTTCCTCTAACGAGATTTGCATCGTTCTGCCTCCTATCTTGCTGAATAGTCAGCAAACCGGAGACAGGCAACCCGGCTATCTGCCGTAACTCTACGACAGACCCATAGGCTTTGCGCCCCTGCATCGCTACAGGTTTGCCTTTTTCTGTCTCGGCTCACTACACTCTCCATTATCGGCAGGGCAAACCGGTTTCTTTAGCCCCTATACGACGCTTTGCTCCAGAATCCTGCGCAATCGCTGGATTTCGTCGCGCAAGATGGCAGCCCGTTCAAACTCCAACGCCTTCGCCGCCTGGCGCATCTCCTGTTCCAGTCGGTCGATAACGATGGGCAGGTCCTCAAAAGCGACGCGATCGGTGTCTACAATCTGGTAGGTCGCGCGTTCCTCAGCTACCTTGTAGGCGCGCACGGTCTCTCGTACCTCTTTGCGTACTGTCTCAGGCACGATGCCGTGTCGCTCGTTGTATTCCATCTGCACCTGTCGACGGCGGTTGGTCTCGTCGATGGCGCGTTGCATCGAACCCGTAATCCGGTCGGCGTAGAGAATGACCTGCCCGAACTTATTGCGGGCAGCGCGCCCGATTGTCTGAATCAGGGATGTTTCAGAGCGCAGAAAGCCCTCCTTATCGGCGTCCAGAATCGCCACCAGAGAGACCTCAGGCAAATCCAGCCCTTCACGAAGCAGGTTCACGCCCACTACCACATCGTAAGTTCCCAGCCGTAAATCGCGTAGTATCTCCGCGCGTTCCAGCGACTGTACATCCGAGTGAAGGTACTGCACGCGAATGCCCAGCTCTTGCAGGTAGCTGGTCAGGTCTTCCGCCATTTTTTTCGTGAGTGTGGTTACCAGCACTCGCTCTTCGCGTTCGATGCGGCGTCGGATTTCGGCGACCAGATCGTCCACCTGCCCCGCCGTCGGGCGCACAATCACTTCGGGATCCAGCAGCCCCGTCGGGCGGATAATCTGCTCCACAATCTGCTGGCTGACCTCGCGCTCAAAAGGACCGGGGGTCGCCGAAACGAAAATCACCTGCCCCACGCGCTGCAGGAACTCCTCAAAGCGCAAGGGGCGGTTGTCCAGCGCAGAGGGCAAGCGAAAACCGTACTCAACCAGCGTGCGCTTGCGCTGCAAATCGCCGTTATACATCGCGCGTATCTGTGGGACGGTCTGGTGTGACTCGTCGATGAACAGAAGGTAATCTTCGGGGAAGTAGTCCAGCAGTGTGTAAGGCGGTTCGCCGGGCTGACGCCCGTCAAAGTAGCGCGAGTAGTTCTCGATGCCGTTGCAGTAGCCCAGCTCGCGCATCATCTCGATATCCATCTCGGTGCGCTGGCGAATGCGTTGCGCCTCCAGAAGCCGTCCCTGCGACTCAAAATAGGCGACCTGTGCCTCAAGCTCCTCGCGAATCTGGGCGATGATGTCATCCATCCTGTCCCAAGGCGTCACATAGTGCGTTGCCGGGAAGAAACTCACCCGGTCCAGCTCAGCGAGGGTCTCGCCCTTGAGAGGGTCGTACTCATAAATCCGCTCTACCTCGTCGCCGAACAGCTCGATGCGCGTGACATACTCTTCATCAGCAGGTTGCACATCGATTACATCGCCGCGAATACGGAACGTGCCTCGCCCCAGCACCATGTCGGAGCGTGTATACTGCAGTTCCACCAGGCGCATCGCCAGCTCGCGCGGGGCGATTCGGTCGCCACGCTTGACGGTCACGATACTGCGCAGGTACTCAGCGGGCGAGCCCAGCCCGTAGATGCTCGACACACTGGCGACGACGATAACATCCCGTCGTTCCAGCACGGCTTGTGTGGCGGCGTGGCGCAAGCGGTCAATTTCGTCGTTGATGGAAGCGGTTTTCTCGATGTAGGTATCAGATTGAGGCACATAGGCTTCAGGCTGATAATAATCGTAATAACTGATAAAAAAATGGACGGCGTTTTCGGGGAAAAAGGCGCGAAACTCCTGACACAGCTGCGCCGCCAGCGTCTTGTTGTGCGCAATCACGAGGGCGGGACGCTGAACAGCAGCGATTACCGACGCCATCGTGAAAGTTTTGCCTGTTCCTGTCGCCCCCAGCAGCGTCTGAAATTCATAACCTCGGTTGATTCCCTCCACCAGCTTTTCAATCGCTTGAGGCTGGTCGCCGCGCGGCTGAAACTCGGTGCTAAGCCGAAACATACGCAAGAATTATACCTCTCGCTACAGTGGAGCGCGCGAATATGGCATAACCTCTTTGGGTTCATGCAGCAGCGCTGGCAAGCAATAGGCAAACTTTTTCTGCGCCGATGGAGCTGGCAGGCGCGGCATCGCTGGGAGCGCACCCCTATCGGCGTGCGCTTTGCATTCACGCTGACGCTGCTCTTTCTTATAATGCTTTCTCCCTGGATTTGTCTCAGCCTGTTCCACCTCAACGCCGCCTTGAATACGCAGGCTCGACTCACTCAGATGCGGCAGGCAGGGGTAGCCGAGTTGATTATTGAGCGTGAACTGATGAGCCTGTTAAGGCATGGCGAAGACTACAGTGTCTGGAACGATGCGCGGCGCGCTATGTTACAACGCGACCTGGAGTGGTTCAGAACGACCACCGTAGATTGGCTGACGCAGCACTTTCACTATGATATTGTGGCGGTTCTACAAGCAGACGGTCAGCCTTTGCTATCCAGTGAGCCGGATATCCAGTGGCTCACACGACTGCCCTTGGTTCAAGACGCGCCGCGAGGTAAAGGCGATGCCGGGTTGATTCGCCACGGCGGGACAATCTACTTGGTAAGCGCAACGCCTATCTGCGACGAAGAGTGGAAGTATCCGTCCGTGGGCGCGCTCATACTGGCGAAGGCGTTAAACCGCCCACAACTTGACCGTATCAGTGAGCAGATTGGCAACAGAGTCATCATGCCGCCTAATGTGAACCCGGAGAGCATCGCTTCCTCGTCGGCGGGTACACATGGAGGGGCGATAACACTGTACGACCCGACGGGGACGCCCATCGCTACCCTGAGCGTCGAATTTCCCCTTGCTCAGACGCTCCTAACGCGCGAACTGGCAGATTCCGCGAAGCGCTATGTTGTGGGGTTCAGCATCGGGATTGCGCTTGTAGCGAGTCTGGTGCTTATCTGGTTCTTGAGGGCGTATATAGCGCGATTCCTTACCGCAATTCAGCGTCTGGCGTCGGGCGATTGGGAAACACGCATCCCCTATGTGGCGCGCGACGAGTTTGGCTTCCTCGCGCGCACCTTCAACACGATGGCGATGCAACTTCAACAGGCGTTCGAAGAGCAGGAACGACAACGTCAGGAGATTCAAGCACAAAATGAAGAACTGCATGCGCTCTACCAGCAGCTCCAAGCGGCGCATCAGGAACTGGCGCAGCTTAACCGGGAACTGGTAGAGGCGAATCGGTTGTTGGCACAGGCGGCTGTGACGGATGGACTGACAGGGTTGAAAAATCATCGAGCGTTTCAGGAATCGCTGAACAATCTGGTTCAGATGGCGGATCGCCACCAGCAGCCCCTGTCGCTGATTATGCTCGACATCGATCATTTCAAAGAGTTCAACGACCGCTTTGGACACCCTGCGGGCGATGAGTTGCTCAGGCAAGTTGCCGAAGTGCTGCGCCAGTCGGCGCGCGCCTATGATGTGGCGGCGCGCTATGGGGGCGAGGAGTTCGCCCTACTGTTGCCCCACACCACGCTGGAGCAGGCGGTGCAGGTCGCGGAGCGGCTTCGTCATCAGATTCAGGCGATAAAAAACCCGCACGCGCCCGTCTCTGCCAGTCTCGGCGTAGCGAGCTATCGGCATGGGAGTGCGCCTGCCACCCTACTGTACGAAGCGGACGCCGCGCTCTATCGCGCCAAGCGCAGCGGGCGTAATCAGGTATGCGTCTATCACCCTGAAGCAGCGTAGCAGGAACACCCGCATGCGCGTCTAATGAGTCGCTGTGCGCTGGTACGGGCTGTTGCTGGGGCTGGGATTGTGTCTGGCGGGGTGTCAGCGGGGCGCGCCGCCTCAAGAGTGGACGCTGCTGGTGGAGTTCGCGACCTCGCTGGAAGGGCGTACGCAGGGGCAACGGCATAATGCGACGCTCTCAGCGCAGCGCGTGAACGGCGCGATTCTTGCGCCGGACGCCGTATGGTCGTTCAACGAGGCAGTCGGACAGTGGGTACGCTCCGAAGGTTATGTCCGCGCCCCTGTAAGCTATGGCGGGATACTCGTACCTGCGTGGGGCGGCGGAGTCTGCCAGACATCCACCACGCTCTACAACGCCGCGCTACTCGCGGGACTGGAAATCGTAGAGCGTCATCCGCACACGATTGCGCCGAGCTACATCGCTGCAGGGCGCGACGCTGCCGTGGCGCAGGGCATCGCTGACCTGAAAATCCGCAACCCGTACCCCTTTCCATGTCGCGTGGAGTTCACCTTAACAGGGGCGCGGCTTGTGTGTAAGATTTACGCGCAGGCTTCTACCGAAGTCGTGCGCGAATCGGTTCCCGAATGCACCCTGGTTCCCGAAATCGCCTCTGTGTTGCCCGCGCCCGTAGCTGTTGGGTTTCGAACGCAAACAGGGCGTGCAGGCACGCGCGTGCGCCTGTGGCGCGTCTGCACGCTCAAGGGCGAAACCTGGCGCGAGCTGTGCCACGAGACGCAGTACGCTCCACTCCCACGCGGCGTAAAAACGCACTGATAAGGTATAATCGGCGGTGCAAGGAGGTTTGCTTGACGCGCGACCAGCTCATACGGATGGAGAACGACGTGGCGCGTGCGCTAACGCGGGCGCTGGAACTGGCGCACCCGCATCTGGAAGGACACAGCGAGCGTGTGGCGTCGTACGCCGTCGCGATGGGCTGTGAACTGGGACTGAGCAAGGCGACCTTACGCGGGCTGAGATTGGCGGCGGCGCTGCACGACATCGGGATGCTCGGACTGCCCAACGAACTGCTCACGATTGCGCCCCTGACCGTCGAACAACGCCTGCAGATACAGGAACACCCCCGCCTGAGCGTGCAGCTGGTGAGTCGTATCCACCGATTTCGGGAACTTGCGCTCTGGATCGAGTGCCATCACGAGCGCTGGGACGGCTCAGGCTACCCCTACGGCTGGCGCGGCGAGCAGACCCCATTGCCTGCCCGCGTGCTGGCGGTCGCCGAAGCCTTCGACGGTATGCGCACCGAGACGCCCTACCGCCCTGCGCTTTCTGAGGAACAGGCAATCGAAGAGATTCAGCGCGGCGCAGGCGTGCTGTTCGACCCGCGCGTCGTGCAGGCGTTTCTGAAAGTACAGCCCGTGCTGCAGCCCGTGGGGCGGGAGTGAACCGAGCCGATGATTACCCTCTCGAATGGCGAGCAGGTGGAGTTTCTGACGGGCAGCGGCGCGCTGGGCTTCGACGGGCGCGGCTGGTGGTGGGAATATCCTTTACGCTGGCTGGGCATCTTGAACCCCCACGAGTTCACGATTGTCGTCAAGACGCTCACGCTGCGCCCCCGCAAGGGCAATTTGCGCTGGTACGCGCCGTGGCGCTGTGTGCGACTGATACCTGGGGGAACCGTGAACGCCGTCGGTTTGACGAATCCCGGCGTCGACTGGTGGATACGCGCCTGCTACCCGCGCATGCGGCGAATGGGGCTACAGACAGTGGTCTCAGTCTATCCTGAAAGCGTGGAGGAGGCGCACGCCTTCGCCGACAAACTGCGTCCCCTGCATATCGCCGCGATCGAACTCAACGCCTCCTGCCCCAACGTGGAACACTGTGAGACGGACGCTGTGAACCATGTGTACGCGATTGCCTGCGCTCTGCGCGGGGCGGGGCATCCGCTGATTGTCAAAGTCGGCTATGACCAGCCCTATGTAGCTATTGCGCAGTCGCTGGAGGGTGTCGCGGAAGCAATCCACGCGATTAATGCCGTACCCTGGCGGTTGGTGTTTGGAGACAAGCCCTCGCCGCTGGCGCGATTGGGCGGTGGCGGCGTCTCAGGCGAGCCGATACGCCCCTTCGTGCGTGAGGCGGTGCAACGCCTACGCGACGCCACCCGCCTGCCGATTATCGCGGGAGGCGGAATCTACACCCTGCACGACCTACAGGAACTCTGGGAACTTGGCGCACGCGCCTTTAGCATCGGGACGCTGTTCCTGCGCGCGCCGTGGAAACCGAATCGGCTCGTCCGGGCATGGCGAACGCAACAGGCGCGGCAACCCCAACGGCAGACCGTAACGAATTCGGCAGGAAAGCAGTCTAACGGGTAGAATCACTGCGGCGATTAGAGGAGGCGTTCTTAGCGAATGAAACGATTATCGATAGCACTGGGACTGACGGCGCTTGCTGTGTTGCTGCATGGCTGCGGCGGAGGCGGCGGGGGCGGCGGCGCGGGTATCGTGGCGACCGAGCGCGTGGCGTTCGTGCGCGTCGTGGACCCCGCGACAGGCAACCCCGTTTCAGGCGCGGAGATTTACTTCATGACGGACACGGGACCGATTGCGTTTGCGCGCGTTGTCTCCACGGCGTCAGGCGGTCCGGCGGAGATCTCGCTCTCAGTTGCCCGCGCCATCAAAAGCGATGCGCGCGTAGGCGATTTCATTTTGCGCAACGTGGGCGACAACCTCGTCTTTCGCGGCTTGTGGGTGAAGCGTCCTGCAGGCTACACCGCCGTGGTGCGCCATACCAACGCCCAGAACATCAAGCGCGTCATCCAGACGCCCGATTCCGCGACAACGGTGGCGGCGTGTCTGGTCGCCTCGAATCAGGCGGGCGTGGTGAAGACGGTGTTCGGCGCGCCGAAGCTGATCGATTTCGGCGTGATTGAAATCTTCCCCAATAATCCGCAGGTGCCCCCGCCGCCCGTCGACGATGTCTGTCCCTGAGCGCGTGATGATTCGGAGGGCGCGCTGGACGCGCCCTCTCCTTCAGTTTAGCTTCATTATCCTGACCGCGCTTGCGTTGCTGTGGGGCGTAGAACTCCTGCGCCGACAAGACCCCTTCCTGCGTACACTTGCCAGCGTGCCTCCCGACCTGCAGAACCTTGAACTCTACCTTGAGCGTCCGACGCTTACCCTGCGCGATGGGGAGCGCGCGCTCGCGACTTTGCAGTTCGACGCGCTGGAGATTGAGCGCAATCGCGTCCACTGGCGGGCAAAAAACCTGCGTCAGGCAACGATTTACGACGAGCGGGGCAACCCCATCGGAGCCGCTCGCGCCCGTGAACTACTCTACAACTACCCCGCGAAACGGCTCCATATCGCGGGTGAGCCGACGCTGACGATTCGCCGCCATCCACTGGGCGACACGCCGCTGACTGTACAGACCGCTTGGCTCAACTGGGATATACGCAAGCAGCAGATAGTCGCGGAACTGACAACGCGCCTGCGCTGGGCAGATGGAGAAGGCGCGATCCAGCAACTGCGCTGGGATCTGGCGTCGGGCGCGATTGAACTGGAGCGCGGCGCGTTTCGAGTCAACGTAGCCCTGTTGCAAGATCAGGCGTCCACAAGGCGCGAGGTCGATATCCGCTGGGACAGCGCCATCCTGCGCAGCGACCGCTCCGAGGTCAAAGGGCTACGTCTGAAAGACGGCGATACGCTGGCAATCGCCGAACGCGCCGATGTGTACGACCGCAAACGCTACGCGCTCGCGACCGGCATGCTGCGCCTCGAAGACCCCCGCATCGATATGGAGGGCACGAAACTGGAAATCTGGTACGCTGAGAACCAGAAGCGCGCCCTGCTGCAAAACGGCGTGCGCATGCGCATCAAGCCCCGCGAGACGCAACCTCCGCCCGAAAGCGAAACCGAAAGTGAGGTGGAACAGGCGAAACGCTACCCCGTCGACGCAACCTGCAACGAGATCGAGTACTTCTACCGTCGCAAAGTCGCCTACCTGCGCGGCAACATCAAGGCGGTTCAGCAACTCCCCGAAGGGCGCACGCGCACCCTGCTCGCCGACGAAGCCGAATACGACCAGAAAGCCGAACGGCTCATCCTCAAAGGCAAGGTAATACTGGACGAACCCGACCGCCTGCGCGTCGAGGCGACGCTCGCCATCGTGTCGCTCAAGGAGAACGACGAGACGGTGGAACTCCCGAACGGTGCGAGCGGCGTGTTCTACTACACGGAAGAAGAGGAGGCGACCCCGCCGAATGGAAACCGTTAGCACACTGCGCGAGACGCTCTATTTTGAGGGCGTGGGATTGCATACAGGGGAACGATGCCGGGTGGCGTTGCATCTAATTCAACCTCACCCCCCTACCCCCCCTCTCCGTTCACGGAGAGGGAGGAGCATAGCCACCCCCTCGCCGTTTACGGAGAGGGGTCTGGGGAGTGAGGTTCAGTCCACCCATATTATCCTCCGCAAAGGCAATCACACCTTTCCCGCACGCTGGGACTATGTAATCGACACGACCCGCGCCACTGTGCTGGGCGACGGCGGAGTGAAAATTAGCACTGTTGAACATCTGATGGCAGCGCTCTGGATGACAGGGATTACCCACTGCGTGATTGAGGTCTTGGAGGGCAACGAGATTCCCATTCTGGATGGAAGCGCGTTGCCGTTTGTGGAGGCGATTTGTGAAGCAACCCACGCGCCAGCTGATCCAGCCAACGAACCTCACCCCCCTTGCCCCCCTCTCCGTAAACGGAGAGGGGGGAACGCCTACCCCGCAATCGCTCACGGCTCCCCCTCTCCGTTTACGGAGAGGGGGCTGGGGGGTGAGGTTTTCTTGCAAGCGCGCCACACCGACCGCTACCTCGCCCTGTCGCTGGAAGGGAACGCGCTAATCGGCTACATTCAGTTCCCTGAACCGCTCGGCGTGCAGGCGGGCGCGTTCAGCCTCGAAAACGCCCTGACTGAGGTTGCCCCCGCGCGCACGTTTGGCTTCCTACGCGAAGTGGAGGCGTTGCGAGCGCAGGGGCTGGCGCTTGGCGGCGCGCTCGAAAACGCCCTCGTCATCGACGAAACTGGGTATCATAATCCCGCGCGTTTCGAGGACGAACCGCTGCGCCATAAACTGCTCGATGCGCTGGGCGATTTGTACCTCAGCGGCGTGTTCCTGCGACGCTTCACCTTAGTCGCCGTCAAGCCGGGACACGCCCTCAATGTGCAACTGGCGCGCACGCTGGCGCAGCGTTTCCACGCGGAGGACTAAGGATGGCGGAGTTCAGTCTGGATATTGAGCAGATACGGCAGGTAATACCCCACCGGTATCCGTTCCTGCTGGTGGATCGGATACTGGAGTTGGAGCCGGGCAAGCGCGCCGTCGGGCTGAAAAATGTCACCATCAACGAGAGCTTCTTTCAGGGGCACTTCCCGGTGAAGGCGATTATGCCGGGCGTGCTGATTCTGGAGGCGATGGCGCAGGTTGGCGGCGTGATGGTGATGCTGCAGCCCCATCTGAGAGGTCGCGTCGCGCTGCTGGGCGGCATCGATAACGCGCGGTTCCGACGCCCTGTCGTGCCGGGCGACACGCTCATTATGGAAGTGGAGATGCTCTGGATGCGGCGCGAGGTGGGGCGCGTGAAGGCGGTCGCTCGCGTAAACGGCGACATCGCCGCCGAAGCCGAAATCACCTTCGCGCTTCCTGAACCCGACCGATTCCTCAGCCCGCCCCCTGACCAGCTGCTTCAGACGCATAACGAAAATCCCTGAGGCGAGAGACTATGACCACTGTTCACCCAACGGCTGTGGTGCATCCCACCGCTGAGCTGGACGACGATGTGGAGATAGGACCCTACTGCATCGTGGGCGCGAACACTCGCATCGGCGCAGGCACCACCCTCGGCGCGCATGTGATTATCGAGGAGAACACGCACATCGGACGCAACAACATCGTCTATCACGGCGCGGTGTTGGGCGCGCCGCCCCAAGATCGCAAGTTCAAGCACGAGCGGAGCTACCTCAAAATCGGCGACAACAACTGGATCCGCGAATATGTGACCATCCATCGCGCCAGCGGCGAGGAGCAGGCGACCGTGATTGGCGACAACAACTTCCTGATGGCGTATGTGCATATCGGGCACAACTGCACGGTGGGCGACGGCGTGGTGATGGCGAACTCGGTCGGTGTGAGCGGGCACTGCGTGATTGGCGACGGCGCGAACCTCGGCGGGATGGCAGGCATCCATCAGTTCACGCGCATTGGTAAGCTGGCGATGGTTGGCGGGATGTCGCGCATCGTGCGTGATGTGCCCCCGTTTATGATTGTGGAGGGCAGCCCCGCTGAAGTGCGCGGCGTGAATGTCGTCGGGTTGCGCCGTGCGGGCGTGCCCGAAGCTTCGCGCGACGCCCTGCGCAAAGCCTGCCGGTGGATGTTCTTCTCCGAACTGAACCTGAGCCAAGCCATCGAGAAAATCCGAGCGGAGGTGGAGATGACAGCGGAGCTGGAATATTTACTGGAATTCATGGAACAGATACGGCAGGGGCGCAACGGGCGCGCTTTGGATCAGCCCGCGCGTAAATGAAACGCTCGATCGTTATCCTCTCGGGCGAGGCGTCAGGCGACCTTTATGGCGCAGACCTCGCGCAACGCCTCCGCGCCTGCGTACCAGACCTCGAAATTCACGGCGTTGGCGGCGCGCGCATGGATGCGGCGGGCGTGCGTCTGATTGCCGATAGTCGTGCGTGGGGCGCGATTGGCGTGGTCGAGTCGCTCAAAGTCGCCCCGATTGTGGCGTTCGCTTTCCAGCGTGTGAAGCGGTTCCTGAAGGCGGTGCGCCCTGACCTCGTCGTGCCCATCGATTTCGGCGCGTTCAACGCGCCCCTCTGTCGCTGGGCGAAAGCGCAGGGCATGCGCGTGGTTTACTACATTCCCCCAGGCAGCTGGCGACGAGAACGCCAAGGGGCAGACCTGCCGCACTGCACCGAACTGATTCTGACGCCGTTTCAGTGGTCAGCGTCGACTCTGCAGGCGATGGGGGCGCGGGCGGAGTGGATTCCCCATCCCTTGCTGCGCATGGCGCAGCCCTCAGAGACGAAGGCGGCGTTTTGCGAACGTCTGGGATTAGATCGCTATCGCCCGATTATCGCGCTGCTGCCGGGCAGTCGCCGGCATGAGGTGAGGGCGCTGACTCCGCTCTATGCCCGCGTCGCCGATAGCGTCTACAGCCTCATGCCCGAAGCGCAGTTCGTTATCTCCGTCGCGCCCCACTTCAACCCCGACTGGATTCATTCGCTCTGGTCAGACGGCTCTCGGCAGTGGGTTCCGACGGAGACGCGCTCCGTCTGGGATTTGCTGGCGCATGCGGACGCGGCTATCGTCTGCTCAGGCACGGCGACGCTGGAAGCCGCTCTGCTCAATACCCCGATGCTG